>NZ_JBNDMO010000013.1:0-187967 GCF_050436625.1 Paraburkholderia sp. GAS334
CGAAACCGCACCGCGCTGCGTCACTTCGCAACCACTCCGGCACCGCTTCGTTCTGCGTCGCTGCATCAGCAGCAGAGAAACGAGATTATGAAGAATCTTTTTCGTTTCGTCAACATTATTTTTTGCTTTCGCTTAAAACCTTGTTGACGCTACGGCCGCTGGTTTCTGCAGCGGCGCTCGTTCGCAAACGAGGAGGCGAATAGTAGGCGAACATCGGCCGTATGACAAGGGGATGACGCAAATCTTTTTCCGCGACTCATTTCCAGGCCGAATTCGCTACCGCGTCGAGCGGAACTGCATCAGCCATGGCGGCATATCCCGCATCGCTGGGATGGATGCGGTCGCCACTGTCGTAGGTTCGTTGCAGACGATCTGGCTGCGCGGGATCCCGCAACGCTGCGTCAAAGTCGATCACGCCGTCGAACGCGTGGCTCGTCCGGATCCACTGGTTCACCGTCGTGCGGATCGCTTCCCGCTGCGGCGGCAGTGATGCCGGCGTCAGTGTGGCGCCGAAAATGCGGATGCCGCGGCGATGCGCAGCAGCAATGACGCGCTGGAAGCCGCCGATCAGGTCGCTCGCCGTCACCTGTGTGTGCGGGAAATCGCAGTCGAGGCCGGTGCGCGGCGGCATTCCGGCGAAATTAATGTCGTTGATGCCGATCAAGAGGATCGCGGCTTTCACACCCGGCCGTTCGAGCACGTCCCGGTCGAAACGTTTGACGAGTGCGTCGCCGTAACATGGCGAGTCGCTTAAAAGACGGTTCCCGCTGATGCCCAGGTTCACGACGGCTGTCGACCGGTCGCCCTCGCGGGCGAACCGGCGCGCCAATGCATCGGGCCAGCGGCGGTTCTGGTTGAGGCTCGAACGCATGCCGTCGGTGATGGAATCGCCGATGGCAGCGATCGCGCCGGACGCCGGGGCGTCGACCGACAGTCCGGTCACCCACGCGAATTGCGTGAACCGCTGGCGGAAAGCGTCACCTGTCGCGTCGCCCGCGTGGTTGCCGGGCGCCGAAACGTAGCTGACCTGGCTCGAGACGCGATGCCACGCGACGAGACGCTGCCCCGGCCCCATAAACGAACTGACAACGTACGGTTCGTCACTGGCGATACTGATGGCAGCTGGATCACTCTCGACCGCGCCGCCGGCCGGCACAGACACCGAGTTTTTCCCGCCGAACGTCACCCGAACTTCGTCGCTACTTTGCGCGGCCGCGCCGCCGGCCGAGCGGGCGAGGCGGAGATCGTCAATGACAAGGGGCGCGATGCCGTATTTATTGCTCACGTGCAGCCGGACAGCCTTTCCTGACAACGTCGGATAAATGATCTGGCGCACCGTGCGACCCGCAATATCAGGCGCGCGATACAGCGGCGGCAGGTCGGCTCGCTGGGGGATCGGCTGGAGCGCGGTCGCCCATGCGATGGTCCAGTGATCGGGGACGTCTGCAGCGAACACGGCAGAAGGGGCTGAAAGCTGTGAGAGCAGAACTACACCGCAAACAGCGGCCAGCGTACGAGGGCTCATTCGGATGATCGGTCGGTTGGAACAAGGCGCCATTGTGCACGATCGAGACGTTACGACGCCCGGATCCGATGATCTCGCGGGATTGACGCCACAGCGCGCGTTCCAGCGCGGACGGCACGCCTGGCATCGCTGGTGGTTCTGGTATTGCGCACAAGGCAACCATGCCGGGTCATCAGCGGCACGGCGTCGACCCACACGCCCAGCGGCGCTGCTGGCCACGCGCCAGGCTGAAAAACCTCAGCGCCCGCGCGCCTGACCGCGATTACGCCGTTTGCGTCGACACCATGTTCAACGCCAGCGCCTCTGCCACTTCGATGCCGTCGATGGCGGCGGAATAGATGCCACCCGCGTACCCTGCGCCCTCTCCCGCCGGGTACAGGCCCTCAATATTGATGCTTTGATAGTCGTCCTTGCGTCGCACGCGGATCGGCGACGACGTACGCGTCTCGACGCCAGTCAGCACTGCGTCGTGCATCGCGAAACCGGCGATCTTTTTGTCGAGCTGCGGGAGCGCTTCGCGGATGGCTTCGATGACGTAGTCGGGCAGCGCCGTGCTCAGATCGGTCGGATGCACGCCCGG
The DNA here is from genome assembly GCF_050436625.1 of Paraburkholderia sp. GAS334. Taxonomy (NCBI): domain Bacteria; kingdom Pseudomonadati; phylum Pseudomonadota; class Betaproteobacteria; order Burkholderiales; family Burkholderiaceae; genus Paraburkholderia; species Paraburkholderia sp. GAS334. The sequence goes on from NZ_JBNDMO010000013.1 coordinate 2,106, forward strand.
CTTGTACGAGGGCACGACGGAGCCGAGCGACGTCGATGGCCGCCCCGCGATGAAATCGCCGACCAGCTGACCCGGCGCGCAGTAGTTGCTGCCCCCGAGTTCGAACGCCCGCTCCTCCCACTTGCGCTGGAAGGCAATGCCTGCGAGCGGGCCGCCCGGGTAATCGTCCGGCGTAATGCCGACGACAATCCCCGCGTTCGCGTTGCGTTCGGCGCGCGAGTACTGGCTCATGCCGTTCGTCACGACACGCCCCGGCTCGGAGGTCGCCGCAACCACCGTACCCCCGGGACACATGCAGAAGCTGTACACCGCCCGTCCGTTGCCCGCGTGATGGACCACCTTGTAATCCGCCGCGCCAAGTTCCTTGTGTCCGGCAAATTTACCGAAACGGCTCCGGTCGATCAGGCCTTGCGGATGCTCGATCCGGAAACCCAGCGAAAACGGCTTCGCTTCGATATAAACGCCGCGATCGTGCAGCATCTGGAACGTATCGCGGGCGCTATGGCCGACGGCGAGGACCACGTGATCACAGCGCAACGTTTCGCCGTTCGACAGCACCAGTGCGCGCACCTTGCCCTGATCGATCTCGATGTCGTCGACGCGCGTCTCGAAGCGCACCTCGCCGCCGAGTTCGTGAATCGACGCGCGCATTTTTTCCACCATGCTGACGAGGCGGAACGTGCCGATATGCGGCCTGCTCAGATAGAGGATGTCTTCCGGCGCGCCTGCCTTGACGAACTCGTCGAGTACCTTGCGGCCGTAATGCTTCGGATCCTTGATCTGGCTGTACAGCTTGCCGTCGGAGAATGTACCGGCCCCACCTTCTCCGAACTGAACGTTCGACTCCGGATTCAGCACACTCTTGCGCCACAGGCCGAAGGTGTCCTTGGTGCGCTCGCGCACGGCCTTGCCTCGCTCAAGAATGATCGGGCGAAAACCCATCTGCGCGAGGATCAGTCCGGCGAACAGACCGCACGGCCCCATTCCGATAACGACCGGGCGCAGCGCAGTACCGCCTGCGGGCGCTTTCGCGACAAAGTGATACGACATGTCCGGCGTCACGCCGCAATGCGGCTGACCGGCGAGACGGCTTACCGCCGCTGCTTCGTCCTTCACTTCGACGTCGACGATATACGTCAGCTTGATATCGCTGCGCTTGCGGGCGTCATGGGCGCGGCGAAATACGGTGTAGCGGACGAGTCCGTCCTTCTTGACGCCGAGATCGGCGAGACGCGTGAGCACGGCGGCGTCGAGATCGCTTTCGGCGTGATCGAGCGGGAGTTTGATTTCGCTGAGACGTAGCATGGGAACCGGGAATGCGGGAAGCCGCGGAATCGCGGCCAATCCGTAATTTTATAGGTTATGCCGTGACGCGGGGCGAGAACCGGGGAACGGGCGGCTGGCCGCGCGTCGCGTCGGCCCTGGCTTTCGCCATTCCCACGCGTGTCGTCACAAGACGACAAACCCCTTGCGCTCAAGCGCCTGGCGATGCCATTTGTTGCCGTTCACGCCACAGTAAACGGCGAACGCCACCGACAGAACAAGGCTGATCAGGTCGGCCGTCATGCCTGCGAGTCCAATAACCGTAAGCAGCAGGTCAACGGCCAGCATCAGCAGCGCGACGAGCCATAGCCGTCTCATCAAGGCCCAAAACGGACCGAGCAGGCATGCCGGCCAGCTGAATCCCGTGGCGACGGCGACCGTTTCGTCCGTGCTTCGGTGCTGCATATAGATTCGCTCTGCCATCTCGTCTTTTCTATGCTGGGGTTAAACGACGCCGCCGCTGCAGCGGTCTGCGGATTCCCGAAACTACCTGTCGGTCGCCACCTAACGGCGAAACGATGAGCCGCTATTGACCTTCGCGTGCATTGGCGTACGGCTCTGGTGAACTGCGCCTGCGGATGTCAGCCACAAGCGAAAGTGGCTGCCGAAATCAGCCCGACTACGCCCCGCTCGACCTTGCTGCCAACCCACTCGAACTGGGTGGCAACCGACACTACCCCAAAATCAATCTTAAAAAAATCATTAACCGACCGGTCGGTTGGTTTATACTGCCGATCATGCCCAACTCCGGACGAGAGCGTTAAGACCATGTACACGCAATCCCTCGATATTCCCGGCAACGTCGCGCCGATCGACGCCGCCGCCAGTTCGCCCGAGCAAGCCCGCTTCGACGTCGTGATGGAAGCCGACGGCAAGATCGAGGCGCAGGACTGGATGCCCGACGCGTACCGCAAGACGCTCGTGCGCCAGATCTCGCAGCACGCGCATTCGGAGATCGTCGGCATGCTGCCCGAAGGCAACTGGATCACGCGCGCGCCGAGCCTGAAGCGCAAGGCCATTCTGCTGGCCAAGGTGCAGGACGAAGCCGGCCACGGCCTCTATCTATATAGCGCTGCCGAAACAATGGGCGTCTCGCGCGACCAGCTGGTCGACGCGCTGCACAGCGGCAAGGCGAAATATTCGAGCATTTTCAACTATCCGACGCCCACGTGGGCGGATGTCGGCGTAATCGGCTGGCTGGTCGACGGTGCGGCGATCATGAACCAGATTCCGCTGTGCCGCTGCACATATGGCCCGTACGCCCGCGCGATGATCCGCATCTGCAAGGAAGAGTCGTTTCATCAGCGCCAGGGTTTCGACGCACTGCTGTCGATGATGAAGGGCACCGAAGCGCAGCGCGAACTCGTCCAGCAGGCGGTGAACCGCTGGTGGTGGCCGGTGCTGATGATGTTCGGCCCGAGCGATAAGGATTCCATCCACAGCGGCCAGTCGTTCAAGTGGGGCATCAAGCGCATTTCGAACGACGACCTGCGTCAGAAATTCGTCGACGCCACCGTCGACCAGGCGAAGCTGCTCGGCGTCACGCTGCCGGACGCAGACCTGAAATGGAACGAGGAACGCGGCCACTACGACTACGGCACGATCGACTGGGACGAATTCTGGCGCGTCGTCAACGGCGACGGCCCGTGCAACAAGGAGCGGCTCGCCACCCGCGTGAAAGCACATAACGATGGCGCGTGGGTGCGCGAAGCCGCCCTCGCCCACGCCGAAAAACAGCGCCAGCGCGCCCGGCCGCACGCCGCCTGAGCGCGGCCCGTGCATCGGCATCTGCATCGAACGGACAAAGATTCAGGAGATCGACAATGGACAAGTCAGTGAACAGGGAATGGCCCATCTGGGAAGTGTTCGTGCGCAGCAAGCAGGGACTCGACCACAAGCATTGCGGCAGTCTGCACGCGTCGGACGCATCAATGGCGCTGCGCATGGCGCGCGACGTCTACACGCGCCGCCAGGAAGGCGTGAGCATCTGGGTGGTGCCGTCGTCGGCAATTACGGCGTCCGCGCCGGAAGACAAGGCGGAGCTGTTCGATCCGGCTGGCGACAAGATCTATCGCCACCCGACGTTCTTCACGCTCCCCGACGAAGTCAACCACATGTAAGCGCGGTCATGTCCACTACACCCCAACACCTCCAGTACGTGCTGCGCCTCGCGGACACCGCGCTGATCCTTGGTCAGCGCAACGCCGAGTGGACCGGACACGGCCCGATTCTCGAAGAAGACATCGCGCTTGCCAACATGAGCCTCGACCTGATCGGCCAGGCGCGCCTGCTGTACCAGCACGCCGCCGAACTGGAAAAGACGCTCACCGGCAACGCGCGCACCGAAGACGACTACGCGTACTTCCGTGCCGAACGCGAGTTTGCGAACTACACGCTCGCCGAGTTGCCACACTATGGGCCACTCTCCGGCACCGCCCACGCGGAAAAGGATTACGCGGTCACGATCGTGCGCAATTTCCTGTTTGCTTCGCTGATGGCGCATCTCTGGACAGCGCTCACCGCGTCGACGGACGAACAGCTCGCTGCGATCGCCGCGAAGTCAATCAAGGAAACGCGATATCACATGCATCACGCACGCGAATGGCTGATCCGCTTCGGCGACGGCACCGACGAATCGCATCGCCGCGCACAGAACGCGCTCGACTACCTGCTGCCGTACACCCGCGAATTTTTCAGCGCGGACGACGTCGAAAATGCGATCGCTGCCGCAGGCATCGGCCCGAAGACGGCCGATCTCGAAGTGGCGTGGCTCGAAGACGTCCGCGAAGCGCTCGATGAAGCCACGCTCACCCTGCCCGAACCGGTGAAACACATCACGACCGGCAAGCATGGCGAGCATTCCGAGCACATGGGTTACGTGCTGGCCGAAATGCAGAGCATCGCGCGCCAGCATCCAGGCGCGACCTGGTAATCCTCGACAAGCTAAACGGAGCAAGCCGATGACCGCGACACTCGCCGCCCGCCCCGACGCCACGCTGGAACACGCGTGGGCCGTGCTCGAAGCCGTCCCCGATCCGGAAATTCCGGTCGTCTCGATCCGCGAGCTGGGCATTCTGCGCGACGTGCGCCACGCGGCCGACGGCGTGCTCGAAGTCGTCATCACGCCGACCTACTCGGGTTGCCCCGCGATGTCGCAGATTGCCGGGGACGTCGGTCTTGCTCTGGATGCTGCGGGACTCACGCCGCACCGGATTGCGACCGTGCTCGCGCCGGCCTGGACCACCGACTGGATAACCGCCGGCGCCCGTGAAAAGCTGCGCGCCTACGGCATCGCGCCGCCGACCGGTAATTGCGGCGGCGAAGCCGCAGCCGCGCCGCGCGAGAAAGTGCTCCGCTTCGTGCCGAAGCCGCTTGCCGCGCCTGCGTGCCCGCGCTGCGGCTCCGCGCACACGGAACGCCTCGCGCAGTTCGGCTCGACGGCCTGCAAGGCCCTGTACCGCTGCATCGACTGCCGCGAACCCTTCGACTACTTCAAACCGTACTGATATGGCCACCCCGCAATTTCATTCGCTGCGCATCCGGGAAGTGCGGCCCGAAACCGCCGACGCGGTTTCCGTCGCCTTCGAAGTCCCTGTCGATCTGCGCGAGCAGTTCCGCTTCACGCAGGGCCAGTTTGTCACGCTGAAAACGCATATCGACGGTGAGGAAACGCGCCGCTCATATTCGATCTGCGTCGGCGTGACCGATTATGATCGCGACGGCGAACTGCGCATTGGCATCAAGCGCGTGCGCGGCGGCCGGTTCTCGAACTTCGCGTTCGACACGCTGCAACCCGGCCACACGATCGACGTCATGACGCCCGACGGCCGCTTCTTCACCCACCTGAACGCGGATCAGGGCCAGCAATACGTCGCGTTTTCAGGCGGCTCGGGTATCACGCCGGTGCTCGCGATCATCAAGACAACGCTCGAAGTCGAGCCGCGCAGCACGTTCACGCTGGTGTACGGCAACCGCAGCGTCGATCAGATCATGTTCGCCGAGGAACTCGAAGATCTGAAGAACCGCTTCATGAACCGGTTCATCCTGTATCACGTGCTGTCGGACGATCTGCAGGACGTCGAGCTGTTCAACGGCGTGCTCGATCAGCAAAAGTGCGCGGCGTTTCTCGAGACGCTGGTGCCGGCAGACGCAATTGACGAGGCGTTCATCTGCGGCCCCGGCCCGATGATGGACGCCGCTGAAGCTGCCTTGAAGGCTGCGGGCGTGCCGGCGGCGAACGTGCACGTCGAGCGCTTTGGCTCGCCGCTGCCGCAGGCGGGCGTGCCACCGGTCGAAATCACCGAAGACACACCCGCCGCCGACCTCGAGATCGTGCTCGACGGGAAGCGGCGCAAGCTGCGTCTGCCGTATCAGGGCGTGAGCGTGCTCGATGTCGGCCTGCGCGCCGGGCTTGCGCTGCCGTACGCGTGCAAGGGCGGCGTCTGCTGCACGTGCCGGGCGAAGGTGCTCGAAGGCGAAGTGAAGATGGAAAAGAACTACACGCTCGAACAACACGAGATCGACGACGGTTTCGTGCTCACGTGCCAGTGTCATCCGGTGAGCGACCGGGTGGTCGTCAGTTACGACGAGCGGTAGACGGTCTTTCGCCAGCTACCACCGGCCGACATCGAAGTCGGACGCTTTCGGCGCATTCGCGATCCGCTTACACTAGGGGCCGCTCGCGATCAGGACGCGTTCCCGATCGGCGAGCGGCCCCTTTTTCGCCGATTTTCGTCTTCCCTTACGCCGACACACCGAGCCGCCCACGCCTTGCCGATGAGCACGATCCACTTCACAAACGGCGAGACGCGTCGATGGCGTGACAACACATTCGCGAGCGGCACGTTCGCCGAACTGGACGCCGTCATCCTCGAACACGCCAGCGAAGGCTGGCAACCCGCCTCTCGAATCGCTGCGGAACTGATGACGGCCGACATGGGCTTCCTGGTCAGCGACCGGATTGCGCTGTGGCGCTTCCGTGAACTGGCCGCGGCCGGCCGTGTGCAACTGCGCGGCGATGCGACAGCGTGGCGTACGCTCGAACTTTGCCTCATCCGGACATCCCGTCCTGCTACTCTTTCCACCGTCTAACTAATAACAAACACGAGACCATGGCCCGCACCCGAGCCCCAGACCACGACACGCAACGCGACCAGATCCTCGAACTGGCCGCTGGAAAGTTCGCGCAGACAAGTTACCCGAGCACTTCGATGGCCGACCTTGCCGCCGCGAGCGGCACGTCGAAAGCGCGCCTGTACCATTACTACGAGAGCAAGGAAGCGATCCTGTTCGATCTGCTCGACCGGTACACGAAGCGGCTGATGCTGATCATCGCGGAAGTCGAAGGCGCGAGCCAGCGACGCGGCCTGAGCGAGCGCGAGACGTTCGCCGAACTGATCCGCGCGTTTCTCGCTGAATACGAGACGTCGCACAGCCGGCACGTCGCGCTGCTGAATGACGTCAAATATCTGGTCGATGCGCAGCGCGAGATCATCCTGAACCGTCAGCGCGATGTGGTCGCAGCGTTCGCGCGACAGTTGTCGCGCGCCTATCCGGAGCGAGCGACCCGCGAAAACCAGACGGCGCTCACGATGATGGTGTTTGGCATGATCAACTGGACCTTCACGTGGCTCAAGCCGGACGGCCGGATGGGGTATCCAGAATTCGCGGAACAGGTGGTCAGCGTGATCGACCATGGATTGCGCGCGAGCGAGTGATTTTTCGCGCTGCACCATGAAGACCTAGGCGCCTCATAAAAAGGGGCACTTCATTGTCCGTTTGTCGCCACACAAAAATACACTTATAAATCAAATATATAAACAGAGACAGGCGTTCATATAGAACGACTCCTCGAATCCAGATACGGGTTTTCCCTAGTGACGGACAGGCGTTTCCGCTAGAATTCGTTTTGCGGCGCATCAATGCCGCCACACGAAAAGGAGAACCACCATGACCCAGACCACTACGCGCGCCAACGAGCCGATCGTGACATCCGATCGTCCGCTGCAGATGACCGGCCGCGCCCCAGCTCTGGTTCGGGAACTCACCGTGATCGATCGCGAAAAGCTGCTCGCGCACTTTCTCGCGCTTGACGCGGACGATCGCCTGCTGCGCTTCGGTCAGATCGTGCCGGATCATGTCATCGAAAACTACGTCCGCACGATCGACTTCAAGCGCGATACCGTTTTCGGTGTGTTCGACGCACAGCTCCAGCTGACCGGCGTCGGCCACCTGGCCTATCTGCCTGCTGAAGGCGACAGGCGCACGGCCGAATTCGGCGTGTCGGTGCTGGAAAGCGCGCGCGGCGAAGGCATCGGCACGAAGCTGTTCGAACGCGCCGCGATCCGCAGCCGCAACACGCACGTCACGATGCTCTACATGCACTGCCTGTCGCGCAATTCAACGATGATGCACATCGCGAAGAAGTCCGGCATGAAGATCGAATACGCATACGGCGAAGCCGACGCGTATCTGACGCTCAGGCCCGCCGACCAGTCGAGCATCATCACTGAGATGCTGCAGGAACAGGCTGCGGTCTTCGATTACGCGATCAAGCGTCAGGCTCGTAACGCTTCGAAGATTTTTGAATCGTTCATGCCGGATGCCGCGGCTGCGTAATCCCGCGTCGTAAAGGCAAGCATCGAGAGGGCGTCCCTTAGGGACGCTCTTTTTGCATGCGCGCCGGATGCGTGCCGGGGTGGTGCCCGCACGTTCAACGAATCGGCAGCGCCGTCGTCTCCTTGAACTTCTCGAGCGAAAAACTCGACTTCACGTCGATCACCGACGGATGGCGCAGCAGCTGGTCCTGCACAAAACGCGAGAAATGGGCCATGTCTTCGACCTGCACGCGCAGCAGGTAATCCATTTCGCCCGTCATCGCGTGACACGCCACGACTTCCGGCCAGGTCTGCACCGCCGCGCGGAACAGGTCGGCGTGCGTCGCGCCGGGGCGCGCCGTCGTTGTGCTTTCACCGCGCGCGCCCGGCAGCGGACTGCCGCGCTTTTCCAGCCGCACGTTGACGTACGCCAGCAGATCGAGCCCAAGTTGCTGCGCGTCGAGCAACGCGACGTAGCCGCGGATCACGCCGCTTTCCTCCAGACGCCGGATCCGCCTCAGGCATGGGCTCGGCGACAGGTTCACCCGCTCCGCGATTTCCTGGTTCGACAGCCGGCCATTCTCCTGCAGGATCGCGAGTATTCGCCGGTCGATCGCATCCATCTCGAATTTAGCCATTTTCTGCCGCCCGCTCGGTCTGATGAGGCAATAAATGGCGTCAGCGTATCGACCAGCGATTAAGTTCGCAAGTTTTCGTCGCCCTCACGCCGATACACTGACTCTCATTCGTTCATGGAAAACGCGCTTCCCCGCGATTCAGGAGACAGACATGCAGGTTCCAACCTGGGAGAACCCCGTCGGCACCGACGGCTTCGAATTCATCGAATACACCGCGCCGGACACGAAGGCACTCGGCAAGCTGTTCGAGCAGATGGGCTTCACCGCCATCGCGCGGCATCGTCACAAGGACGTGACGCTGTATCGTCAAGGTGACATCAACTTCATCGTCAATGCCGAGCCGGATTCGTTCGCTCAGCGCTTCGCGCGTCTGCATGGCCCGTCGATCTGCGCAATCGCGTTTCGCGTGCAGGACGCAGCGAAGGCGTACCAGCACGCGCTCGAACGCGGCGCCTGGGGTTTCGACAACAAGACCGGCCCGATGGAACTCAACATTCCGGCCATCAAGGGTATCGGCGACTCGCTGATCTATTTCGTCGACCGCTGGCGCGGCAAGAATGGCGCCGAACCGCACAGCATCGGCGACATCAGTATCTATGACGTCGACTTCGTGCCGATTGAAGGCGCGAACCCGAACCCGGTGGGCCACGGTCTCACGTACATCGATCACCTGACTCACAACGTGCATCGCGGTCGCATGCAGGAATGGGCGGAGTTCTACGAGCGGCTCTTCAACTTCCGCGAAGTGCGTTACTTCGATATCGAAGGCAAGGTGACCGGCGTGAAGTCGAAGGCGATGACCTCGCCATGCGGGAAGATCCGTATTCCGATCAACGAGGAAGGCTCGGAAACGGCCGGCCAGATTCAGGAATACCTCGACGCATATCATGGCGAAGGCATCCAGCACATTGCGCTCGGCAGCGCCGACATCTACACGACGGTCGACGGCCTGCGCGACGCGAAGATCGCGCTGCTCGATACGATCGACACATATTACGAACTCGTCGATCGCCGCGTTCCTAATCACGGCGAGCCGCTCGACGAACTGCGCAAGCGCAAGATTCTGATCGACGGTGCACCAGAAGATCTGCTGCTGCAGATCTTCACGGAGAACCAGATCGGGCCGATCTTCTTCGAGATCATCCAGCGCAAGGGCAATCAGGGCTTCGGTGAAGGCAACTTCAAGGCGCTGTTCGAATCAATCGAACTCGATCAGATTCGCCGTGGCGTGGTGCAGGACAAGGCTTGATCGCCAGCGTCCGAAGAAGGCTGCGAAACAAAAAGGGCGAGGATCCTGAGGTGGATCCTCGCCCTTCTTTCGTTTGCGCTACCGCCGTATGGAGGCGACAGCAGGAACTGGATAGATGTCGCGCGCCGCGTCAGCGGCCTGAGCGGTCAGAACCGCCGGTCGAACTGTCCGGCCTGGCCGGACGCTTGAGGCTGATCTGCTTCGCGGGACGCGGATGCAACCATGGCGGTGCGACCGACCGCGGTTGCCAGTGTGCTGGCGCTGTTCGGGCGAGCCGGCGCGCTCATGGCAAAGAATGCTGCGGAGAGCATCATAAAGGTCTGAATGTTGCGTGAAATCATGCGTACTCCTTTTTCTGACTGCCTGTCCGTCCTCAAGCTCAAGCGTATGCAGAGCGTGTCAAACATTGAACAAGTGGGCTATTAGACACGCATCGGCTGCCCGGTTCCAGCGAATCGGGCAGCTTTTACAGCCTGTTACAGCACGAGATCAAACGTTACGAACGTGCTCACACAGGTGTCACATTCACCGCGCAACCGACCGCCAGCATGGCCATCTGGCCTATCTGCGGCGGGTTTGTACCAGTGCTACCATCGCAAAAAAGCCGTCAATATGGCGACCCTGGCTGAAGCATTCACAAGATGCGGAGGCGCAGAAGTTTTGGTGATCCCAAACTGGGTGGAGGAGTACACATAATGAATGCCCCGCTAGACGCCGGACAACGAGCCAGACTCGAAGCCGCGCTATCTTCCGTCACGCTCGACGACAAGTACACGCTCGAACGCGGCCGCGCGTACATGAGCGGCATCCAGGCGCTGGTCCGTCTGCCGATGCTGCAGCAGGAACGTGACAAGGCCGCCGGGCTCAATACCGCCGGCTTTATCTCCGGTTATCGCGGCTCTCCGCTGGGCGGACTCGACCTGTCGTTGTGGAAGGCGAAGCAGCATCTCGCCGCGCACCAGATCGTGTTCCAGCCGGGCGTCAATGAAGACCTGGCCGCCACCGCCGTCTGGGGTTCACAGCAGGTCAACCTGTACCCGAGCGCGAAATACGATGGCGTATTTTCGATGTGGTACGGCAAGGGCCCGGGCGTCGACCGCACCAGCGACGTCTTCAAGCACGCGAACTCCGCCGGCTCGTCGCCACATGGCGGCGTACTTGTACTCGCCGGCGACGATCACGCCGCGAAATCCTCGACGCTCGCGCACCAGTCCGAACACATCTTCAAGGCGTGCGGCATTCCGGTGCTGTTTCCGTCGAATGTGCAGGAATATCTCGACTTCGGCCTGCACGGCTGGGCAATGAGCCGCTACTCCGGTCTGTGGGTTGCGCTTAAGTGCGTGACCGATGTGGTCGAGTCGTCTGCTTCAGTCGATATCGATCCGCACCGCACACAGATCGTGCTGCCGACCGACTTCGTGATGCCCGACGGTGGCCTGAACATCCGCTGGCCGGATCCGCCGCTCGTGCAGGAAGCACGTCTGCTCGACTACAAGTGGTACGCCGCCCTCGCCTACGTACGTGCGAACAAACTGGATCGCATCGAGATCGATTCGCAGCAGGCGCGCTTCGGCATCATCACCGGCGGCAAGGCGTATCTCGACGTGCGTCAGGCGCTGACCGATCTCGGTCTCGACGACGAAACCTGTTCGCGCATCGGTATCCGTCTGTACAAGGTCGGCTGCGTGTGGCCACTCGAAGCGCAAGGCGCACATTCGTTCGCGCGCGGCCTCGAAGAAATTCTGGTGGTCGAGGAAAAGCGGCAGATCCTCGAATACGCGATCAAGGAAGAACTGTACAACTGGCCGGACGCGCAGCGTCCGCGCGTGTACGGCAAGTTCGACGAGAAGGACGGCGCCGGCGGCGAATGGTCGGTGCCGATGGGCAACTGGCTGCTGCCCGCGCACTATGAGCTGTCGCCAGCAATCATCGCGAAGGCGATCGCGACGCGGCTCGACAAGTTCGACCTGCCGTCCGACGTCCGCGCCCGTATTGCGATGCGCATCGCCGTGATCGAAGCGAAGGAACGCGCGCTGGCGAAGCCGCGCGTCGAAGTGGAGCGCAAGCCGTGGTTCTGCTCGGGCTGCCCGCACAACACGTCGACGAACGTGCCGGAAGGCTCGCGCGCGATGGCCGGCATCGGCTGCCACTACATGACCGTCTGGATGGACCGCAGCACGAGCACGTTCAGCCAGATGGGCGGCGAAGGCGTCGCATGGGTCGGCCAGGCGCCGTTCACGAACGACAAGCACGTATTCGCGAATCTCGGCGACGGCACGTACTTCCACTCCGGGCTGCTCGCGATTCGCGCGGCGATCGCGTCGAAGGCGAACATCACCTACAAGATTCTTTATAACGATGCGGTCGCAATGACCGGCGGCCAGCCAGTCGACGGCGTGCTGACCGTGCCGCAGATCACGCATCAACTCGCGGCCGAAGGCGCGACGAAAATCGTCATCGTCACCGACGAGCCGGAAAAGTATGACGGCGCGAAACAACAGCTCGCGCCTGGCGTCACGATTCACCACCGCGACCAGCTCGACGAAGTGCAGCGCGAACTGCGCGAAATCTCGGGCACGTCGATCCTGATCTACGACCAGACGTGCGCCACTGAAAAGCGTCGCCGCCGGAAACGCGGCACATATCCTGATCCGGCGAAACGTGTCGTGATCAACGAGGCCGTGTGCGAAGGCTGCGGCGACTGCTCGGTGAAGTCGAACTGTCTGTCGGTCGAACCGCTGGAAACCGAATACGGCACGAAGCGCCAGATCAACCAGTCGACCTGCAACAAGGACTTCTCGTGTCTGAACGGCTTCTGCCCGAGCTTTGTCTCGGTGGAAGGTGGGCAGTTGCGCAAGCCGAAGGCAGCCTCCGGCATGGACAAAGACGCGATGCCGCCGGTGCCGGAGCCTGATGTCCCCGCGATCGGAAAGCCGTATGGCGTGCTGGTGACGGGCGTCGGCGGCACGGGCGTCGTGACGATCGGCGCGCTGCTCGGCATGGCCGCGCATCTGGAAAACAAGGGCGTGACGGTGCTCGACGTCACCGGCCTCGCGCAGAAGGGCGGCGCCGTGATGAGCCACGTCCAGATCGCGAACAACCCGGCCGACATCCACGCGACACGCATCGCTATGGGCGAAGCGAGCCTCGTGATCGGTTGCGACGCGATCGTCACGGCGAGCGACGAATGCATGTCGCGGATGCAGGAAGGCCAGACGCGCGTCGTGTTGAACAGCGCCGCGACGCCAACCGCCGAGTTCATCAAGAACCCGAACTGGCGTTTCCCGGGTACAAGCTCGGAAGCTGACGTACGCGCGGCAGCGGGCGACGACGGTGTCGACGCCGTCGATGCGAATCACTTCGCGGTCGCGTTGCTGGGCGATGCGATCTATACGAATCCGTTCGTGCTGGGTTACGCGTGGCAGCGCGGCTGGGTGCCGTTGACGCATCAGTCGCTGAAACGCGCGATCGAGCTGAACGCGGTGCAGGTCGAGAAGAATCTGTCGGCATTCGAATGGGGTCGTCGCGCGGCGCATGATCTGGCTGGCGTGCGCAAGCTGGTGAAGTCGCAGGCTCGAGGCGAGGCAGGCACGAGTGCAGGCGCGACAGACGAACCGGCGACGGGCGGCAAGATCATCACGCTCTACACACCGAAGGCGCTCGATACGCTGATCGACAGGCGCGCGACTTACCTCTCCGCGTATCAAAACGATGCGTACGCGACGCGTTACCGGAAGCTGGTGGCGGACGTGCGCGCAGTGGAAGCATCGCTCGATACCGGCGACGGTCAGTTCCCGCTGACCGAAGCGGTCGCGAAGAACCTGCACAAGCTGATGGCGTACAAGGACGAATACGAAGTCGCGCGGTTGTATGCCGATCCGGCGTTCGTCGAAAAGCTGAAGGCGAGTTTCGAAGGCGACTGGAAGCTGAATCTGTACCTCGCGCCGCCGGCGTTCTCGAAGAAGGACGCACACGGCCATCTCATCAAGAAGAAGTACGGCCCGTGGGTGTTCAAGGCGATGCACGTACTCGCGAAAATGAAGTTCCTGCGCGGCACGGCGCTCGATCCGTTTGGCAAGACGGAGGAACGTCGCACGGAACGTGAACTGATCGGTGAGTACGGGGCGCTGGTGCGTGAGCTTTGCAACGGCCTGACCGCTGAGAAGCGCGCGCTGGCTGTCGAACTGGCAAATCTGCCGGACGGCATCCGCGGTTACGGACACGTGAAGGAGAACAACCTGAAGGGCGTGCGCGTGAAGTGGAACGATCTGCTGGCTCGCTGGCGCTCATCAGAAGCTGGAGGTGCACAGCACGCAGCATGAACGCACCTCGCCGCGCACGAATCTTCTGTGTTCGCGCGGTGAGACAAGCGGAAAACGGCTGCCCTTGAAGGACAGCCGTTTTTTTACCGGGCGACGAGCGCCTCGCATCCCGGTCACTCACTCACATCAACCACCCGAGCGCACCCGTGCGTTCGCCGAAGCCACCGCCGTCATATTGATGATCCGGCGCACGGTCGCCGCCGGCGTCAGGATATGCACCGGTTTTTCCGCGCCGAGCAGGAACGGCCCGACCGTCACGCCTTCGCCGCCGACCATCTTCAACAGGTTGTACGCGATATTCGCCGCTTCGACGTTCGGCATGATCAGCAGGTTTGCCTCGCCGCTCAGCGTGGTGCCCGGGAACGCGGCCTTGCGCACCGCTTCCGACAGCGCCGCGTCACCGTGCATTTCGCCGTCGATTTCGAGCGTGGGCGCACGTTCAGTGATCAGCTTGCGTGCCGCCGCCATCCGCGCGGACGACGAAGACGGCGCGCTGCCGAAATTCGAATTCGACAGCAACGCGACCTTCGGCGTGATGCCGAATTTCTCGATCTCGCGCGCCGCCAGCATCGTCATGTCGGCGAGCTGTTCCGCGGTGGGTGTTTCGTTCACGTACGTGTCGCAGATAAACAGATTGCGGCCTGGCAGCATCAGCAGGTTCATCGCCGCGAAGTTCTGCACGTTCTCCGCCTTGCCCAGCACCTGCTCGACGAAGTTCAGATGCGTGTGGTACTGGCCGATCATCCCGCAGATCATGCCGTCCGCTTCGCCGAGGCGCACGAGGATCGAGCCGATCAGCGTATTGAACTTGCGCATCGCGGCCTTCGCGACGTCCGGCGTGATGCCTTCTCGCGCGCCGATCTCGTGATACGCCTGCCAGCACTGCTGGTAACGCGGGTCGTCTTCCGGATTGACGATCTCGAAGTCTTCGCCGCACTTGAGCTTCGAGCCCATCTTCTTCAGACGCATGTCGATCACCGCCGGGCGTCCCACCAGGATCGGCCTCGCGATTTTCTCCAGCAGCACGAACTGCGCGGCGCGCAGCACGCGCTCGTCTTCACCTTCCGCGAACACAACGCGCGCCGGCTGCGATTTCGCCGCAGCGAACACCGGACGCATCACCATGCCCGTGCGATACACCGTCGTGCCGAGTTCTTCGCGGTACGCGTCCATGTCCTTGATCGGACGGGTCGCGACGCCCGAATCCATCGCCGCCTGCGCCACGGCCGGCGCGATCTTGATGATGAGACGCGGGTCGAACGGCTTCGGAATCAGATACTCCGGACCGAATTCGAGCGAGTGGCCTTCGTACGCCTTCGCGACTTCATCGCCCTGGTCGGTTTCTTCGGCCAGTTCAGCAATCGCGCGCACGCAAGCGAGCTTCATTTCCTCGGTGATGGTCGTTGCGCCGACATCCAGCGCGCCACGGAAGATGAACGGGAAGCACAGCACGTTGTTGACCTGGTTCGGATAGTCCGAACGGCCCGTCGCGATGATGCAGTCCGGGCGCACCTTCTTCGCGTCTTCCGGACGGATTTCCGGGTCAGGGTTCGCGAGCGCGAGAATCAGCGGCTGCGTGCCCATCTCCTTGACCATTTCCGGCTTCAGCACGCCCGCGCTCGAGCAGCCGAGGAACACGTCGGCGCCGCGGATCGCGTCGGCCAGCGTGCGGTCTTCGGTATGCGCTGCGTAACGTTCCTTCGACGGATCCAGATTGCCGCGACCTTCGTAGATCACGCCCTTCGAATCGACCACCAGAACGTGCTGCTTCGACAGCCCGAGGTTCACGAGCAGATCCAGGCACGCAATGGCCGCAGCGCCCGCGCCCGAACATACGAACTTCACTTCGTCGAGCTTCTTGCCGACCACTTTCAGGCCGTTCAGGATCGCCGCCGAAGCGATGATCGCGGTGCCGTGCTGGTCGTCGTGGAAGACCGGAATCTTCATGCGCTCGCGCAGCTTCTTCTCGATGTAGAAGCACTCCGGCGCCTTGATGTCTTCGAGGTTGATGCCGCCCAGCGTGGGTTCGAGCATCGCGATCGCTTCGACGAGCTTGTCCGGATCGGACTCGCTGAGTTCGATGTCGAACACATCGATGCCGGCGAATTTCTTGAAGAGACAGCCTTTGCCTTCCATGACCGGCTTTGCGGCGAGCGGTCCGATATTGCCGAGACCGAGCACAGCCGTGCCGTTCGTGATCACGCCGACGAGGTTGCCGCGTGACGTGTACTTCTGCGCGTCGAGCGGCTCTTCGAAGATCGCCATGCAGGCTGCGGCGACGCCCGGTGAATACGCGAGCGATAGATCGAGCTGGTTCGACAGCGGTTTGGTCGGCGTGACCGAAATCTTGCCGGGTTTCGGATTCTGGTGATACGCGAGAGCGCTTTGCTTAAGTTGTTCGTCCATTTTCTGGCCTGCGAGACGTTAGTAATGGGCCCGACACGCTGCATCGTGGACGTCGCCTGCGCATATCGAATGGGTAATCGACTGCGGCGGTTTTCGCCTGCACCGGTTAGGCGCGGCGTCGAACCTGGGCGTTGGGCAAGACGATGCGGAACGTTTGGCGGGTCGACCAGTGTACACCCCGCATCCACCATTACACGTCGGGTTTACAGCGGCAGACAGGGCACGAAACAAGGCTGACGCATGCTGCGACGCAGCATGCCGCGTGGCGTCTTCGAGCGCGAAAACGCAGCTTATTCGAGCAACGCGCCGCGTCGCTCCGGAATCAGAAACAACGTCGCGACAATGTCGAGCAGATAGATCGACGCGAGCAGGCCAAGCGCCGCGCCGAACGAAAACCGTGCCGCCAGCGCGCCCACCACGACGGGCCCGAAACCGCCCACCGCACGCCCGATATTGAACAGAACGTTTTGCGCCGTGGCGCGCGCTTCGGTCGGATACAGTTCCGAGATCAGCGCACCATAGCCGCCGATCATTCCGTTGACGAACACGCCCATCACCGCGCCGCCGATCAGCAACGCGAATGGCGTCGACAGATGCGCATAGACGAACACCATCACCACGGCGCCCGCCTGATAGAACAGGAACGCAGGCTTGCGGCCGAAGCGGTCGGCGGCCACGCCGAACAGCCAGATGCCGCAACCCATGCCGATCACGGTTGCCGCCGTCCACAAACCCGATTTCGTCAGCGAGTAGCCGAACGTCTTCGAGAGATAACTGGGCAGCCAGATCATCAGGCCGTAGTAACCGAAGTTCTGCACCGAACACAGGATGGTGACGCCGAGACTCACGCGCATCGAGCGCGCGTCCGCCACCAGCAGTTTCAGCGGCAACCGGCGCCGCTCATGGCGGCTGGCGCGTTCAGCATGCTGGCTGAACAACACCGGCTCTTCGACGTGCCTGCGCACGACGAACGACACGACCGCCGGCAGCAGACCGACCGCGAACATGCCGCGCCAGCCGATAATGGGCAGCAGAAGCGGCGTCAGCAGCGCCGCGGCCAGCACACCGAGTTGCCATCCGAGCCCGACATACGACGACACGCGCGCCCGTTGCGACGCCGGCCACGCTTCTGCGACGAGCGTCATGCCGATGCCGAACTCGCCGCCAAGGCCGATGCCGGCGATCGTCCGGTACGCGAGCAGGTCGGGATAGCCCTGCGCAAGCGCGCACATTCCCGTGAAGACGGCAAAGATCAGGATCGTCCACGTCAGCATCCGCACGCGGCCGAAGTAGTCGCTGAGCACGCCGAAAATGACACCGCCCGCGACCGCGCCGATCAGCGTCCACGTGACGAGCGACCCGGCCTGCGCCGACGACAGATGAAGGTCGAGTGCGATCACCGGCAGCATGAAACCGAGAATCAGCAGGTCGAATCCATCCATTGCGTAGCCGAGCACCGATGCGATCAGCGCGCGGGCCGCGTAGCCACGGCGGTCGGACGTAACGGAAGCGGAGGAGGAAGGAACGGTATTCATGGGGCCGGCGGAAACGCACTGGAAAGTCGCGTGAGTGTAAAGGGGCGCCTCTGCCGTCACAACCTGGCCAAAAAGCCGGCAATCAAGTGCAGTCACGCGCCGCGCAGGCCGGTTGCGCGGCAATTCCAGCGTCACAGGGCTCCTCGGAACGGTCCCGATCGGGTAAAATAGCGGGCTACGCGTGTAGCAAACCGGCCGATCAACTGCCCGGCCGCGTATTTCGCCTGCGATCAGCCACGAGCCGTCCATGACGCTCCGCCCGTCGCGTTGCGAAATGCCGCGCTTGCTACGCCACCGGGCCCCGCGCCCGCCCTCCCCGTTGACACCCAAGGATCCGCCCATGACAGGCTTCGATCGCCAGACGATCTCCGACACGACCGCCAAGATGCTGCTCGAAGTGCAGGCCGTGCACTTCAACGCGGAAAAACCGTACATTTTCACGTCCGGCTGGGCGAGCCCGGTCTATATCGACTGCCGCAAGCTGATCTCGTATCCGCGCGTGCGTCGCGGCCTGATGGAAATGGCTGAAGCCACGATCCTGCGCGACGTCGGCTACGAGCAGATCGACGCCGTCGCCGGTGGCGAAACCGCTGGCATCCCGTTTGCGGCGTGGCTATCCGACCGCCTGATGGTGCCGATGCAATACGTGCGCAAGAAGCCGAAGGGTTTCGGCCGTAACGCGCAGATCGAAGGTCTGCTGACCGAAGGCCAGCGCGTCCTGCTGGTCGAAGACCTGACCACCGACAGCCGCAGCAAGATCAACTTCATCAACGCGCTGCGCACGGCCGGCGCGCAGGTGAACCACTGCTTCGTGCTGTTCCACTACAACATCTTCAAGGAAAGCGTGTCGGTGCTGAAAGACATCGACGTCGATCTGCACGCACTCGCCACGTGGTGGGACGTGCTGCGCGTCGCGAAGCAAGCGGGCTACTTCGAAACGAAGACGCTCGACGAAGTCGAGAAATTTCTGCACGCGCCGGCCGAATGGTCGGCAGCACATGGTGGCGCGACGGCTTCACCGCAGTAAGCATTAAGCCTCTGGCAGGCCGAGGCCGGAGGCTGGAGCATCAGCCGCGCCGATCCCGGCTAGTAAAAAAACCGCCTGTCCGAAAGACCGGCGGTTTTTTTATGCGCTACAGATCAATAGCACGGACGCAAACTCAGCCCGCATCCCCCGGTGTGTACGAAGACAGGTTCAGCAAGCCATTGCTCTGCGCGTACTGGAACAGTTCCGAATCGCGCTCGAGGCCAAGCTTGCGCATCGCCGTGTTCTTCTGGGTGCTGATGGTCTTGATGCTCCGGCTCAGCTGTTCGGAAATTTCCTTGATCGTCATGCCGGACACAAACAGCCGCACCACCTCGAGTTCCCGCCGCGAGAGGATCACTTCGCTGGTCTTGCCACCGGAATTCATGCGCAATGTATCGAGCGCCGCGCGCACCGACGGGCTCATATATTCCATCTTGCGGTTGACGTGTTGCACGGCGAGCCCGATGTGGCTCAGATCGTCCGACTTGTTGACGACCGATTCGACGCCCAGATCGCTCAGACGTTTGAGCAACGCGGCATTTTCGAGCATCGTCAGCACGACGATGGCGAGCGTCGGGAAATTACGGCGCAGATAGCTGATGAGCGGCAGGCCGTCGCCGTACTGGCCGCCCGGCATGGCGAGATCGGTCACCAGCACGTCGCAGGGGATGGTCTGGAGAATGTGGATCAGTTCAGTGGATTGCTTTGCTCGCGCAACGACCTCGATCCCCGGGAATTTGAGCAACGCGTTCTCGGCACCGAACAGAATGACCGGGTGGTCGTCGGCCACCACGACTCTGATGTTCTCCTGCATGCGCTCCCTCGACGAAAGCCAAATGACGATGCTTCGGTCATTTAACGTATTCTAGATTTGTTAATCTTGCCTGCGGTCCCGACCACTTCGCAATTGATCCGAATATAGCCGATTTCCTTGCGCGACGGCCCTTTCAGGGAAGGGAATCGTCTCAAACAAACACCTCACCGGGCCACAATCGACGCCGGAGCGCAAAATAGGGACAATAATCCTCGTGACGATGGCCGCGTCACGACCCTGACAGGAGAACCGGTAAATGCGTTCGCGTTGCCTCGTGGTATCGCCTGCTTCGCTCCGTTTTCATCTGCCCTCTCTCGCGCTGGCAATATCCAGCCTGGCGCTGGTCGCCGCCCAGGGTCCGCGCGCGCTGGCGCAGGGTACGTTCGGGCTCTCGAGTACGAGTCTTCATGCAGGCAGCCCCGTCGACGTCGCTCAGGTCTTCGATCAGGACGACTGCAAGGGCGGCAACCGCTCGCCGCAACTGTCATGGCACGACGCACCAGCCGGCACGCGCAGCTTCGCCGTCACCATCATCGATCCTGACGTGCCCGGCCGCGGCTGGTGGCACTGGGCAGTCGCCGGCATTCCGTCGAGTGTCAACCAGTTGCCTGAGAACGCGAGCGCTTCCGGTTATCTGCAAAAACTGGGCGCCGTCGAGGCGCGCAATGATTTCGATACCGAGGGCTACGGCGGTCCGTGTCCACCGGCCGGCAAACCGCATCATTATGTCGTGACGATCTACGCGCTCAACACATCGAGTCTACGGATCGCACAGGGTCGTCCGGCACTGATGTTCGAGCATGAGATCGGTACCGCGACACTGGGGTCGGCGCGGATGGTGGTGACGTACGGACGATAGGGCGGCAGGCTGGCCGCCTCCCCCAGGAGCACGCCGCGACTAAACTTGATGCAATGCGACAACCGGCGCGCCCGCACCGCCGATTGTCCGCGCTTCGCCCAACCTGCATCGGAGATTGCTCATGTCGAAAATCGTCATCGTGTATCACAGCGGCTATGGCCATACAAAGAAGGTTGCCGAAGCGGTGCTCGCCGGCACGCTCGACGCCGGCGCGGACGCAAAGCTGATCGCCGTCGGCGACCTCGACGAAGCGGGCTGGGCCGAGCTCGACGCGGCCGATGGCATCATCTTCGGCGCGCCGACCTACATGGGCGGGGCGTCCGCCGACTTCAAGAAATTCGCCGATGCCAGTTCGAAGCCGTGGCTCATACAAAGCTGGAAGGACAAGATCGCCGCGGGTTTCACGAACTCGGCGACGATGAACGGCGACAAGTTTTCGACGATCCAGTACTTCATCTCGCTCGCGATGCAGCACAGCATGATCTGGGCAGGCGTGGGGATCATGCCGTCGAACACGAAAGCCGCGACACGCAACGACCTGAACTACGTCGGCGGATTCTCCGGGCTGCTGACGCAATCGCCGGCTGATGCCTCCCCCGAAGAAGCGCCGCCGCAAGGCGATCTCGACACCGCGAAAGTGTTTGGCGCACGGGTAGCGGCCGTCACGGCGCGCTGGAGCGGCAACCGGCAGGGTTGAGCCGTTTGCCGCGACGCGCGGCGAGAAGGCGACGGGCGCGGATCCGGGGCGAGGTTGTTCGGAGCAGTTGCTGCTGGGTACGCGGGCGGTGTGAAACACCGCCGTCCCGCGCAATCCGCCTTCAACGCCTTGCATCTGCGCTTCAACGCCGTCATTCCAGCGTCATTTACGTGGCGCACCGTCTTTTTTCGCCGACGCTTTCCGCACGCGCGCCGCCATACGGTCTTAAAATGGCGTTCCGGCGCCGCGTGGCGTCCGCGTTTCCCCGCACCCGCAAGCCAGTGAGATCAAGATGAGCACGAAAGTTTTTGTCGACGGACAGGAAGGCACGACCGGCCTGAAGATTTTTGAATACCTGTCGCAGCGCGCCGATGTGGAAATCCTGCGCATCGAAGAAGCGAAGCGCAAGGATCTCGACGAGCGCCGTCGTCTCATCAATGCTTCGGATGTGACGTTCCTGTGCCTGCCGGACGTGGCGTCGCGCGAATCGGCTTCGCTCGTCGACAACGATCGCACTGTGCTGATCGACGCGAGCACCGCCTTCCGCACCAGCGCCGACTGGGCGTACGGCCTGCCGGAGCTGGCCCGCTCGCAGCGCGAGCGCCTGCGCTCGGCGAAGCGGATTGCCGTGCCGGGCTGCCACGCATCGGCGTTCGTGCTGGCCATGCGCCCGCTCGTCCAGGCCGGCCTTGTGACGCCGGATTTCGCGGCGCACAGCTATTCGATCACCGGCTACAGCGGCGGCGGCAAGAAAATGATCGCGGACTACGAAGCCGGCGGCGACGCGAAGCTCGCGAGCCCGCGTCCGTATGCGCTGGGACTCACGCACAAGCATCTGCCGGAAATGGCCGCGCATACGGGCCTGAAGTCCGCGCCGGTGTTCACGCCGATCGTCGGCAATTTCTATAAGGGTCTCGCCGTCACGACGTACTTCTCGCCGTCGCAACTGGCGCGCAAGGCCACGCCGCAGGATGTGCAGGCGCTGTTCTCCGAGTACTACGCAGGCGAAGCGTTCGTGCGCGTCGCGCCGTTCAACGCCGATGACAACCTCGACAGCGGTTTCTTCGACGTGCAGGCGAACAACGACACCAATCGCGTCGACCTGTTCGTGTTCGGCAGCGAAGAACGTTTCGTGACGGTGGCCCGCCTCGACAATCTCGGTAAGGGTGCGTCAGGTGCAGCGATCCAGTGTATGAACCTCGCCATCGGCGCCGACGAAGAGCGCGGCCTGAAACGCTGATTTCGCAAATCGTGGGCGGTATCACCGCCCGGCCCATACAAACAGTTTAAAGCCGGCTTTCATTAAAGCCGGCTTTTTTATTTGCCTGGCAGATTCGGTGTTAAACAAAATTACATTAATCAGTAATTTCCCGAATTACTCCGAAACTGATAATCCAGTTCACGGGAAATGATCGGAAATTAATGCCGGCCGCGCGCAGGAAGGCATACTTTACCGCATAGGGAATTTCCCGATTTTTTCACGAACGGTCGTTCGATGAAGATAGGCGCATTTTGCCCAAACGCCTGCCCAACAAGGGCTTGCTGGGAAACAACAGCGCCGCATCCGCAGCAAAAAAATCTGTTTTGTTTAAAAGCCTCGTGAATCGTGCTGTGGTGCACGACGGGCCATTTGCGCGCTGTTTGAATCGCCTTTTTTAGACGGTTCTATCAATTGACAGCGTATAAACGCGCAGCGAAATTACAACGCAAATTAAACGAAGGGAGACAGCAGCATGTCACATGCCATTTATAAAGGCGTGGCTCTGGCCATGATTACTGCGCCATTGCTTGCCGCATGCGGCGGCGGAAAAGCCGACGATCCCGGTGCGATCAATTCAGCGCAATGTGCTGGCGCAAGCTGTGGCGTGCAAGGTCCGCCGACCCAGGGCGCCGGTCCGGCGCCGCTGTGTCCCGCGGATGCGGATATCGTCAAAAGCACCTATCTGGGCGGTGCCGGGAGTGGTGAGGTCGTCCAGCTGAACATCGATGCGACGGCGATGACGTACTCGCTGAAATTCCTGGAATCGCCAGTGCCGACCTCCGCCGGTCAGGTCACGACGACGCGCAAAGGCGTACAGCTCAACGGTTCCGTGATGCATCCTCCCGCAGGCGCGTTGCCCACGGCCGAACAGACGCGCTGCGCGTTCATCCTGGTCCCGACAGGCGGGACGGCCTCGGACGGCTCGACGTACTCGACCGCCTCAACCTTCAACAAGGCCAATCCGCCGATGATCCTCGTCGGCCAGGGCGTTGCCGGCGGCGGTATCCCCGGCGCATCCATCCAGTACGGCGGTATCGATCCGTTGAACCTGAATCCGCTGTTCGCCGCGCTCGGCTTGCCGATCACCCTGCCGTCCGGTCCCAGCCTGTTTCCGGTGCCGGGGCGCAATTTCGACTTCTATCCGTTCCTGGCCTTCGCGAACGTCGATACAAATCTCGCCGATCTGAAGGGCGACTACAACGCGCTGCTCTACCATCTGCGCCCGTCGAACAACTACACGACGATCGCGACGACGGGCCAGGAATCGTTCGACGGCGCCGGTCACTGCTCCGTGCCATCGGGTTCGAGCAACCCTGCCTGCGTCTCGACCGGCGGCCAGTGGGCGGCCAACCCGAACGGCTCGTACTTTACGAGTGCCGACGCGCCACAGTTGCTGCCCGCTCCGACGATCGCAGGCGTCTTCACGTTCCCGCGCAGCGCAAGCGCCAATATGATCCTCGGCAAGGTCAACGGCCAGGTGATTCCGCTCGTGGTGCGTACCGGCGTCGTGAGCCTGAACCTGCCGCCCGCACTCGACGACGAATCCGGCATCGGCATGCTGGCGCCCGCCACACAGATCCAGTCGGGCGGGATCGACGGTGGCTACGTCGGCGCGGACTCCAACTTCAAGTACACCGCGACCTTGCTGCAAGGCCAGGTGGGCGCCTTCATCAATCCGTCGACGCAGGCATCTGAAGACGGCGTCGGCATCAGCTATACGCAGCAGCATCCGGGTCTCTTGACCGTGCAGGACGCGAGCGGCAACGGCGGCAACATGATCGGCGCTGGCGGGCTGTACGCGGTCTTCGTCAACGGTGCGGAGAACGGCGGCGTGACGAAAAGTTCGGCGAACGTCAACTCGACAACCGGCACCGACAACTCCAGCGTCCCCTACTTCGGCATCGGCGCACAGATCAGCAAATAACGCGGCGAACGGGACCACGCACCACCGTGACGCACTAAAGCAGGAGATGGCTGGACTGGGAGCCGGCCATCCACAACTAGAACCTCAAGGAGGCGCTGTATGAACTGGAAAATCCTCGCGACGCTGGCTCTCGCCGCGCCGATGCTCGGCGCGTGCGGCAGCGGCGGCGGCGATCCGCCGGCACCCGCGCCGGTCCGGCTCTGCCCGGCATCGCTCGACTACAGCACCGTCTTCACTGGCGGCGGCGGCGATGGCGAACTGGTCAAGCTCCAACTCGACACCACGAAAATGACGTGGCAGATCAACTATCTCGAATCGCCGATTCCGCAAGTCAGAGGCACGGTCTCGCCGACCCGTAAGGGCCAGTCTGCGAACGGCACGCTGACGATGGAAACGCTGCTGCCGACCCAGAAGCTCAATCAGTGCGCGTTCCGCCTGAACGGCGCGAGCCTCGATCCGAACCGGCCGGCGCGCATTTTCGTGGGCGAAGGCGTCGCGGGCGGCACGATTCCCGGCGCGGAAATCCAGTTCGACGGCATTCTCGGTCAGGGCGCCGTGCCCGATACGACGTTCCCTTACTACCCGTTCATCGGTTTTTCGTCGATTGAAACGAACATCGCGAACGTCGCGGGCACGTATAACCAGCTCGGCTACCATCAGATTCCGTCGCAAAGCTTCGCGCCGGTCACCGTCGACTCGAAGATCACGATCAACGCCGACGGCACCTGGACCGAGTGCGACAACACGGGCATCAACGCCGGCAAATGCCAGCAGCCGGGCACGAACCTCGTGCAGTCGGCGGACGGCAGCGGCGCGTTCGAAACAGACAAATTCCTCGGTCAGGCCAAACCGACGCTCGCGCTCTCGCCGGTCGCCAGGGGCTTCATGATCGTCGGCAAACTGCGCGGCCAGAACGTCCCGATTCTCGTGCGTACCGGCGCGGCCAGCTCGAAGGCCGGTCTCGATCCGCAGACCGGCATCACGGGCCCGGTCGCCGACGACGAATCCGGCATCTCGATCCTCTCGCCGCAATCGGTGATCACACAAGGTTCACAGGACGGCGAGTACATCGGTGTCGACAGCCAGTTCGACTATCGCACCACCGCGCTGGCCGGCGCACAGGCGACGCTGCTCGATCCGTTCCAGCCCTCGCAGGCGTCTCTCGCGACCGCCCTCGATCTCAACTACACGCAAGGCATTCCCGGTGTCGTGACGTCGCTCCATACGGGCGCAGCGGCAGGGAGTGCGTCTACGGGCAAGTTCATCTTCACGGGTGGCGTGTTCGGTTACCTGGACCTGTCGGCGCCTCAATCGCCGTACTTCACCATCGGCGCCTTCGTCCAGTAACGGCGGAAGCACCGGTCAGGCAAAAACGTAACGAGGCGACCGCTTGCCGGCCGCGGCCCACTCCGGTGGCGCCGCAGCCGGCGTCCGACGAGGACGCGGCAGGCCGGCGAGCGCAGCATCTCGCCGCGCGGCGCAGCAGGAGCGCCCGCATCAGGAGGAACAGAATGAGAAAAATCATTATCGCGGCGCTGGCCGCGGGAGCGTCGCTGAGCGCTCACGCGCAGCATGCGGGCGACAACGTCGTGTCACTCGGCTGGTTTCACGTGATGCCACAGGATTCGAGCACGCCGCTCACTACCCACGTCGCGCCGACGCCGATCAATACGCCGCTCAGGCTACCGAGCTCGTTCACGTCGGCAGGCACCAGCCTGTCGACCAGCAACGCCGACACCGCCGGCCTTGTCATCAGCCATTTCTTCACCGATCACCTGGCGGTGACCTCGGTGGCCGGCATTCCGCCGACGTTCAAGATCTACGGCCACGGCATGATCAAGCCACCGGGGCCAGCCGGCGCGCTCGGCATCCAGGATCTCGGCGACCCGTCGTCGAACCCGATCGTGAAAAGCGTGCGTCAGTGGAGCCCGGCGGTGATCTTCCAGTATTACTTCGCGTCGGCGACGGCGAAGTTCAGGCCATACATCGGGCTCGGCGTGTCGTACAACTGGTTCTCGGACATCCAGCTGAGCAACAACTTCGTCACGTCCACGCAGAACAATCTCGGCGCGGTGCTGGCCGCGGGCGCGGGCAAGCCGGGCAGGACGACGGTCGAAGGGAAGGCATCTTCGTCGTGGCAGCCCGTGTTCAACGTGGGCGCGATGTACAGCATCACCGATCACTGGGGTTTGACAGCGTCCGTCACCTATATCCCGCTGAAAACGACCTCGTCGGTCATCATCAAGGCGGCTGACGGTACGGAACTGGGTGTATCGAAAGCGGAGTTGAAGGCCGACCCGATCATCACGTTCGTGGCGTTGTCTTACAGGTTCTGACCGGGTTCCCGAACCGCGTGCGTTACGACGCGACGTCAACGCGCGCGCGGTGCGACGGAATTTCAGGCAAAAAAAAGCCCACCAACTGGGGCGGGCTGAATCCATATCAGAGGAGACATGGAGGAGACAGGAGTAAATATAGCAAAGCACTTGGTGCAGCGCAACATGAAAACTAGAGCGATCACTCTTCGTTGCGTGCGCGCGACATTCGGGCACCGATCAGGCATCGATCATCGAAAGGATAAAGCGTAGTTGATCCAGGCCGACGGGCTTGACCAGATGGACGTCATAGCCTGCCGCGAGGAGCGCATCGCCCTGCTCCGGCTGGCCCCAGCCGGTGAGCGCGATCAGCAGCATCGTATGTCCGGGATTGCGGGCGCGCAGCACACGCGCCATTCCGTGCCGGTCCACGCCGGGTATTGCGCAGTCCACGATTACGACATTGGGCTGGAAATGCGGAACCGTCTGCAACAGCTCTTCGCGGG
This sequence comes from Paraburkholderia sp. GAS334, assembly GCF_050436625.1. Classification (NCBI taxonomy): domain Bacteria; kingdom Pseudomonadati; phylum Pseudomonadota; class Betaproteobacteria; order Burkholderiales; family Burkholderiaceae; genus Paraburkholderia; species Paraburkholderia sp. GAS334. The sequence continues at coordinate 29,578 of NZ_JBNDMO010000013.1, forward strand.
AGTGGGCAGCCGCCGTCTCAAAGCCCATGCCTTCGAGCAGATTGACGAGACAGGTCAGCGCGTCGTTATCGTGATCGGCAAGCAGGATACGGCCACACATGGCTGTCTCCGGACAGATTCTGTTTTTCGACGTATTGCGACGTATCGCGAGGCACCGCGGCGCGTTGCGCCCACTATGTGGTACGCGAAGACGAGCGTCCCACAGTAACAGCAACGTCTATGTGCTTTGATCCGCATATCCGCGCGTAAATTTCATTTTTTTGCAGATCGGGCGACTTATTGCGCACTGCACAAAACCCACGCCGCATGTATTACCTCGGTGGCGCGGCGCAACGCGTACTCCGGGACGCGTACGGACAAAAAAAGCCGGGGCGGACCCCGGCGTTTCGTGCATTCCATGCCGCGCGGCTCAGTGTCGGACCAGCGCCATCATTGCCCCAAAGCCGACGAACACGCCACCGGTCAGCCGGTTAAACGCCCGCGCAACGTTACGGCTCTTCAACTTCGCGCCGATGCGCGTGCCGAACCCCGCGTACACGAGATACCAGCTCACTTCGATCACCGCGAACGTTGCGACCAGCACACCGAATTGCGGCAGCGTCGGACGGCTCGCGTCGATGAACTGCGGCAGCAATGCAGCGGCGAACAGGATCGCCTTCGGATTGCTGCTCGCGACCAGGAAGCCATTGCGGAACATCAACCACGCGGCGCGCGGACGCTCCGGCTTCGCCGCAAGCACATCGGCATTCGCGGCAGCGGCTTCGTCGACGGGCGCGCGCCATGCCTTGATGCCAAGCCATACCAGATACGTCGCGCCGATCAGACGCAGCGCGTTGAACATCGTCGGCCATGCTTCGAGGAATACGCCGAGACCAGCCGCCGAGACTGACAGCATCAGCACCAGCGCCGACAGACAGCCCGCCATCGTCGCGCCCGAACGGCGCAGGCCGTGCTGCGCGCCGTGCGTCATGACGAGGAGCATGTTCGGCCCGGGAATGGCTGAAATGACAAAAACGGTGGCGGCGAACAGCCACCAGGTATGCAAACTCATGACAGATGCCAACGTAGGAAATCGAAATGGACGACCATTATGCCTGTCCGCACGAGCCGCGACGCAGCGTTAGCCATCCGGACAAGCACAGGCCCGGGCCGCACACCGCAACACCGCAACACCGCAACACTGCACACCGGCCGTGGCGAACTTCACCGCCCGGCGCGACGCGCCGACACCTTGCCGAGCACCGCGAAGTCCATCTCGCCCTCACCGTGCGCGACGGCGTCGAGCAGGCTGTCGCGCACGACGCTCGCGACCGGCAGCGCCGTCGACACCGTATCGGCAGCCGCCAGCGCAAGCCGTACGTCTTTCAGCCCGAGGCGCGCCTTGAAGAGCGCCGGCTCGTACCGCTGTTCCGCGATCATCTTCCCGTAGCCCTGATAAACCGGTCCGGGGAAAATGCTGTTCGTGATCACGTCGAGAAAATCCTGAGTCGCGACACCATGGCCGGTGAGCAGCGCCGACGCCTCACCGAGCGTCTCGACGGCCGATGCCAGCATGAAATTCACGGCCAGCTTCATCACGTTCGCCTGTTGCGGCAGCGAACCGATGCGCCATGTCTTCTGGCCGATCGCATCGAACACGGGCTGCACGAGATCGATCGCTTCGGCGGGGCCGGCCGCGACGATGGTGAGCTTGCCCGCGGCCGCGACGTCTGGCCGGCCCAGTACAGGCGCCGCGACGTAGTTCAACCCGCGCTCCGCGTGCGCATGCGCGAGCGACTCGGCGAGCGCGACGGAAATCGTCGCCATGTTGACGTGGATCAGCCCGCGCGGCGCATGCTCCAACAGCTGGCTATCGACCACCTCGCGCAGCGCGGCGTCGTCAGCGAGCATCGAGAACACCGCGTCGCCCGCGAAGGCTTCCGCCGGCGTGGCGACGACCTGCGCGCCGGCAGCCGCCAGCGCCTGCGCCCGTTCCGGCGAACGGTTCCACACGCGCACGGTGTGCCCGGCTTTCAGAATGTTTGCGACCATCGCGACGCCCATCTCGCCGAGACCGATAAATCCGATGTTCATGCTGGACCTCCTCCTTCTAACGAACCGGAAGTAGACCACACCCGCGTGACAGATGCATCCGCACACCGCAGGCGACACAGTGCGATACTGGCGACATGGTCACGGCGACATTCCGGTTCTACGAGGAGCTGAACGACTTCATCGCGCGTCCTTTGAGGCGATGCACGTTCAGTTGCGAGTGCGCGCGCAATGCCACCGCCAAGCACATGATCGAAGCGATCGGCGTGCCGCACACCGAAGTCGAACTGATCCTCGTGAATGGTGAATCGGTCGGCTTCGACCATCCGCTCGAGGACGGCGATCGCGTCGCCGTCTATCCGAAGTTCGAGTCGCTCGATATCCAGCCGCTTCTGCGCGTGCGCGAGCGGCCGTTACGCGTGATGCGTTTCGTCGCCGATGCGCATCTCGGCGGCCTCGCGCAACTGCTGCGTCTCGCGGGCTTCGATACGCTGTACGACAACCACTATCCCGACGAAGACATCGAGGCCATCGCCGCGAGCGACCACCGCATCGTGCTCACGCGCGACCGCGAACTGCTGAAGCGTCGCACGATCACGCACGGTTGCTACGTGCGCGCGCTGAAGCCGAAGGTGCAGCTGCGCGAGATCTTTGACCGGCTCGATCTGGCGGGCAGCGCGCAGCCGTTCCGGCTTTGTCTGGCGTGCAATGCGCCGCTGCGGCGCATCGCGAAGGAGGACGTCGTCGGACGTGCGCCGGAAGGCGTACTGGAGCGGCATGTGCGATTCGTTACCTGCGACGTCTGCCGCCGCGTGTTCTGGGAAGGCACGCACTGGCAGCGCATGCGCTCGCTGATGGACAGCCTCGCAGGCCGGCGCGACGACGCGCCCGGCATGCCGCCAGACCGCGTGAAGACCCGGGCATAACCTGCCTTGAAGTGCCTCGATGCGCCCGCATTGAACCGCGCACCGATGGCGCACCTCGCGGGTGCGTACAATGCGGGATCATTCACATTCACCTATTCCGCAGGGACATCCCGCATGGCAATGAAAAAATTCGACCTTGAGAAGAACAAGGCGCTCAAGCTGGCCAACGATCTGAAGAAGTCGTCGGCTGAGCGCTTTGGCAAGCCCGCGGCGCAGCCGGCGCTCGATCGCCGCACGCAGCGCAAGCTCGATCAGGAACAGGGCCTCGTGCCGTTCGCGTGCAAGCTGAACGCGGATCTCGTCGCGCAGTTGAAGGAACGCGCCGCGACGCATCCGGAAGGCATGACCGGCCTCCTGACCGACGTGCTGCAGCGCGGCCTCGCGGGCGACGCAAAATAGGCGTCCGGCAGCCGCTCAACACGGCGAGACAGGGTCCGCTTCAAAAGCCGCCGCGCAAACAGAAAGGCCAGGGCAAAAACCCTGGCCTTTCTGCTTTTCGCTGACGGAGCGGCCCGCTGGGCCAGTCCCTCCGAACGGGGCAGCTTACTGCGGTGCGCCCTTGTCGTTCGTGCCGGCAGCCGATGCGGCTTCCGAAACCTTGGCGCGCTTGCCGTGCGTCTTCAACTGCTTGTGCGAGTGCTTCGGCTTGGCTGCGCTGGCAGCGGCCGGTGCGGATGCGTCTTGAGCGAAAGCCTGAAACGACACGAGTGCGAACGAGGCTGCGACGAGCGAGGCGATGATCTTCTTCATAATGTTGTTTTCCCCAAACCTGACCGACTTGATCAATGTGAATGAATAAGTACGACGCGGTAAAGCGCACTCGGTGACGGCGTCGCCAGGCGGCTCCCCGCGGGGAGTATCACTTAGCGTAGGCGGTTTGTCATCTCATAAAAGCCGATATGTATTTTCCGGGAGACACGTTTCTTTCTTTCGGCTTTCACCGCTCCACAGCCCCATCCAGGACCACGCCTGGACCGGATCCTGGCCCTGGTCCCTGACCGGCTTTCATGCCGCTTTCCGGCCGCCGGGAAGGCGCGTTTGACCCGCGCGTTTGACCCGAATGATCTGACGATAACCGCTCGACGCCGGGCAGTTTCGCGCGTCCGCGTATCATGTGCGCTCTGAAATCAGAGAGTGTGTCCGTTTTGAATCCCGACAGCCGCAAACACCTTCGCGCGAACCTGCTGATGCTGGTCGCCGCCCTCATCTGGGGCTCCGCCTTCGTCGCGCAACGGCTCAGCCTCGACGTGATCGGGCCTTTCCTGTTCACCGGCCTGCGCTTTCTTCTCGGCGCGACCGTGGTGTTCAGCCTGCTGCTGTATCTGCGGAAGTCGCGGGTGCGCACCGCGTCGGCTGTGACAACGAGGACGGTTTCACGCGAACTGCTCGCATCGGGCGCGGTACTCGGGCTGCTGCTGTCGGTTGCGATCTCGATGCAGCAGATCGGGCTGCAGTACACGAAGGTCGCGAACGCCGGTTTTATCAGCTCGCTGTACGTCGTTATCGTGCCGCTGATGGGGGTGCTCGCGCGTCATGAAACAGCGATCGGCACGTGGCTTGGCGCGTTGCTGGCGGCGATCGGCATGTATTTTCTGAGCGTCAACGAGCAATTTTCCATCCTCTATGGCGACTGGTATCAGCTTGCCGGCGCATTCGTGATCGCGGCGCAGGTGATGCTGGTGGGACGCTTCGCGCGCCGCCACGATCCGCTGATGCTCGCGCTCGTGCAGTTTGTCACCTGCGGCGTGGTGTGCCTTGCGATCGGGCTTGCGTGCGAGCCGCTCAGGCTCGCCGATATCGTGCGCGCCGCGCCGACGATCCTCTATGGCGGCGCGCTGTCGGTCGGCGTCGCGTACACGATTCAGGTGGTCGCTCAGAAGGATGCGGCGCCAGCGCACGCGGCCGTGATCTTCAGCATGGAAGGCGTGTTCGCCGCGCTCGCGGGCTGGCTGGTGCTGGGCGAAACGTTGCCCGGCCGCGCGCTCGTCGGGTGCGTGCTGATGCTGGCGGGACTGATTGTGTGTCAGGTCATGCCGGCGTGGGAAGGCCGGCGGCAGGCTGCGTCGTCGCCTGGTCAGGGTTGAAGCAATGCGGGTCCAGCCACGCGATTTCAGACACAGAATCAGGCGTGACTTCGGGCACGGATTCAGGCGCGTAAGGTCGCGGGTCAGTTTGCCGGCGCGCCCTTTTGCTCCAGCGACTTGACCTGCACCGCCGGCAACTGGAAGCCGCCCGGGTCGAGACGTGTCACGGTGCCGCGCACGCTCACCTGCTGGTTTTGCAACGCGGAAGCCTGCGCCTTCGGTACACCCTGCAGTTCCCACACGCCACGCGCGTCGTAGACGACCGGGTAGACAAACGGATCGTTGCCGCGCAATACGAGCTTGCCCGACAGCTCAACCGGGCCGCCCAGGCTCACGCCACTCACGCCACTCACGCCACTCACACCGCTCGCACATGCCGCACTCATCACAAGCGGCAACGCAAGCGCGAAAAGCCGTTTGAACCCGTGAAGCATCGTGTGACTGGACTTCATGCTGAACATCGAACCGCACCTCGCATCACTGGCAAACCAGACACAAAAAAAGGCTGCTCCCACTGGAAGCAGCCTGATTCAAGCACATTTTTTCGACATCAGTCGATGATCACCGACAGCGTCGTCCCGGGTGGCACGCGCACTGTTTCGGTGTAGGTGCCCGTCACGGCCGGACGCACCACCGGGAAGCTGCCGAGACTCATCAGCACGGCCGGCACCGCCGCCGGCAATGCACGCGGATACTCCGACGAAGTCGGGTCGATCGCAGGCAGCGTGAAGCCGCCTTCCGATCGAGCCGGAAACGCATATTGCGCCACGTTCGTGGTCGCCGGGATCAAGCCCTCTGCCGCCGCCGAGAAATGACGCAGTTCCTGCTGCACGCTCGAACCCGGGCGGATCTGGTTGATCACGTCGTTCAGAATGGCGAGCGAATCTGTCTGGCCCTTGTTGGTCAGGAGCGCCTTGTAGAACGCAAGGCCCAGCTGACGGTTCAGGAAGCCGCCAAACGAGCCCGACACCGAATAGCTTTCGCAGTCGGTCGCGAACGGCGTCCAGTTGGTCAGTCCACAGTTATAACTGCCGTGATTGTTGTACGTCATGAAGTCGTAGAAGCGCACATCGCGGATCGCGTTGAATGCATGCGTCGGGTCGATGTTGAAGCTCGTCCAGTCCTCCATCATCATCGCCGACATTTCTTCGAGCCACGGTTCGAACGCGTACTGCGAGCCCATCAGCACCGCGCGGCGGTAGAAGTTCTGCATGTGCGTGCTTTCGTGCGCCATGGTCGTCAGCATCTGCTGAAAGCCAGACGCGCCACCCAGATACAGCGTCTCCGAATCCAGGTACAGCGAAATCGATTCGTTGCTGTACGCGCTCTGGCCGGTGCCTTTCTTGAAGTCGTTCAATCCCCAGAAGTAGCCGATGGTGCCGAACGCCTTGCCGTCGTGATTGAAGTTGAGCACGACGAGATCGATCGGCTGGTTCGTGCCGTCGATCAGCACAGTCTGCGAATTCGGCCCATACAGTTTCCCGCCGACGCCCGTCACCATGTCGTAGATTCCGCCAGGCTGGGCGTAACTCATGAGCAGCGTGTGGATCAGCGCAGGCGTCATCTGCGTCGTGCCGAGTTCGGTGTTCTCCACCCACAGGTTGATGGTGGTGCCGTCCTGCGTCGTGGCCTGCTCTTCCAGCGTGGTGTGGCGCAGCGAAAGGTCCGAATAGTAGAAATCGCGCTGCGCGTTGACGCTATAAGACGCCGACGGGCTCGACGGCACGGCAACCTGCGAACGCATCACGGCCTGCGACTTCGCCGCGCTGGCGAGATCGGCCCAGCCCTTGTAGTTGAACTGGCGGATCGCGGCGAGCGTCGGGTCTTCACCTTGAGCGCTGGCTGCGCTTTCCGATTGCAGCAGCGAATGCGCGACCGTCATGCTCTGTGTCAGCGCAATACCTGGCATCGTCTGATTTGCCGAACTTTCGTTCGTGAATACGAGCGTCACCTTCTGGCCGCGCAGACCGTTGATCGACAGCGGCACATTCGTCGGAGACGTGCCGATGTTGTCGGCCTGCCAGACGCCCGTGCCGCTACCGGAATACGTCGACGCATCGACGGCCGAGCAGCCCGTGCATGCCGGCTGGAGTGCCTGGACGGATCCTGAAGGGACGTTGACCGGCGCACCGGTTCCGGCCGCGGGGGCGCTGTCGCCACCTCCACCGCCGCCGCACGCTGCAAGGCTTGCGAACAACATAAGCGCGGCGGCGTGCCCCGCAATCGATTTCAGGCGCGATGCGCGCATACGACGTAACTCCTTCCCTGTATCAGTCAGTCTTTGCGGGACTCCGTTTCACCGCAAGAACACAAATAAAAAACGGCCGCCTGAATCGAACGGCCGTTTAATGACACCGGTTTCGGTACTGTGCCGATTAACGGGCATCCGCACCCGGGCCTCGATTAGATATCGGCAAACCGGGGTGAAACTTTAAAAGGCAGAGGTTCAAATGAAGGCGTGGTCCGCGCGCATTCCAGCCCGTGAATAAAGCCTTTCGGTGTTCATCAGGGCCAACCGCAACGCGGTCCGCGCACTGTCCGATATCGCCGCGCGGGGCACCGGTTCAAAAGACCGTTATGCTGCGGGTTATTCCTGCACCAGCCCGACCAACGGGAGAACAATCACATGACTTCATCCAGTGACACGCCTAGCATGGCGCTCTTCTGCGACTTCGAGAACGTCGCGCTCGGCGTGCGCGACGCAAAATTCGAAAAGTTCGACATCAAGCTCGTGCTCGAACGTCTGCTGCTAAAAGGCAGCATCGTCGTCAAGAAAGCGTATTGCGACTGGGAACGCTACAAGGGTTTCAAATCGGCGATGCATGAGGCGAACTTCGAACTGATCGAAATTCCGCACGTGCGTCAGTCAGGCAAGAACTCCGCCGACATCCGGCTCGTCGTCGATGCACTCGATCTCTGCTATACGAAGTCGCACGTCAACACGTTCGTCATCATCAGCGGCGACTCCGACTTTTCGCCGCTCGTCTCCAAGCTGCGCGAAAACGCGAAGCAGGTGATCGGCGTAGGCGTGAAGCAGTCGACCTCCGATCTGCTGATCGCCAATTGCGACGAGTTCATTTTCTACGACGACCTCGCCCGCGAAAGCCAGCGCGCCGCGGCGAAGCGCTCAAAAGAAGCGCAGCCCGTCGCGGAACGTTCGACCGACAAAGAGAAGCACCGTCGCGAAGATATCGAATCGCGTCGTAGCGAAGCGATCGAGATCGCCGTGCAGACTTTCGATGCGCTCGTCACTGAACGCGGCGACAGCGGCAAGGTGTGGGCTTCTGCGTTGAAGGATGCGATCAAGCGACGCAAGCCGGATTTCAGCGAGTCGTACTACGGCTTTCGCGCGTTCGGCAATCTGCTCGAAGAAGCGCAGGCGCGTGGCCTCTTCGAAGTGGGCCGCGATGAAAAATCGGGCACCTTCGTGTTTCGCGGCAATAGCGGCGCGGCGCGCAGCGAGCCGGTGAATCCGCGTCAGGCCCGCTCGAAACGCGGCGCCCGCAGGCAGGCCGCGCCGGAACCGGTCGCAGTCGCCGACGTTGAGCTGCCTGTTACACCAGACGTGTTCGCCGCCTCCGATATGTCCGTCTCGACGGAAGCCGTGACAGAACCGGCGGCACCCGCCGAGCCGGCCGCAGCACGTCGCAAGGGACGCGGAAGCCGGAAAACATCAGCGAAGAAAGCGAAATCGGCCGAGGTTGCAGAGGCGGCCCATGCACCCAGCGCGCCTGACACGCCGGTGGATATCCCGCTGTCGTCCGGGCCGGAAGCGCAACCGGAGCACTCCGCGCAACCCGACGAACCCGCGCCGAAAGCAAAGAAAACCGCGCGCAAAACAGCGCCGCGGGCGCGTCGTCCGCGCAAGGCCGCGGCAGCGGAGGAATAACCGCTAAATAACCCGCGCGCCGGATCATCCGGCCGCGCGGTCCGGTCATGCGATCAGGGCGTGAGCGGCGCCAGAACCGGCGCGAGGCCGTCGCTCGCCGGCAGCGGCGCGGCCGCCTGCCCCGCCACGTTGACCGCCGGATCCGGCGGAATTTCGCGAGTGACAACCGTATCCGGCACCACCGGCGACGTGCGCACAACCGTGTGCAGGTAGTGATCGACGAGCGCGAAGAAACGGTCGTAGAACTTGCCCGACGGAATCGTCTCACTCGAAATCTTCACCATTGCGTCGCTGTTCGAGCGGATCGGCAGCGATAGCGAACCGAGCACACTCAAGCCCACGCTCGCCGACGTATCGCTCTTCTTCAGCGTGAAGCCGTTTTGCACTGCGTTCACATACGCGATGCTCGTATCGCTCGCCTCGTCGCCCGGCGTGCAGACGACGTGAAATTCCACGACAACATGCGAATCGCCGTTCGGCTGGAAATTCTTTGTGCCGTCGATCGTGTCGCTGCGCGTCATGGTCGTCATATAACCTTGACTCAAAAGCGCACGACGCGCCGCCTCACAGGTGTCCGTGCTGCTCGCGTTGAAATTGCGCGCGTAAGGGCTTACGCCGGTGTCGAACAGCTCCTGCTGGAATTTCGGCTGGGGCGCAGTCGAGCAGCCGGCGATCGAAGCGAGTGCGAACAGCGAGAGCGCAGCGACGGTGGTTCTGGAAAACAGATCATGCATGATCGGATTAAATCGGAATGACGTGACGTCGAATGGCATGCATTGTAGATGCGCCCGTCAAGCGCGAAGGAAAACATACGGAAACCGTTCATTACAATGTCCGACATCCCTCGCGACACCAGAAATCGTATATCTGTCTGCGTTAAAGACTTTTTGGGATATGCACCACGATCGAGCAGGTAATAATAGTGCCGGCAATGTGCTTATTAACCCGTTGATTCTGACGGGATTCACACACCCGCGTGGAGATTTCGTGAACAAGAAGATGATGATTAAACGCAGCGTTGCTTCCTGTCTGACCGCGATGTGCGCGTCGACATTCGTACCGGCGCTGGCTGCTCCGCCCGCGCTGAAGATGACCACCCCCATCCCGCCCGAAATCACCACGCCGGACAAGGTCGATACACGCATCGGCCAGCTCAGCTTCACTGACGGCGTCCCGACACCCGAAACCGCGCAGAAGGTCTACGACAACCTCGACTTCACCCGCGGCGTCGAAGCGTTTCTCAACGGCATTCCGGGCGCATCGCTGGTCGCGCTTCGGGCAGGCTTGCGGGAAGTGGGCGCTACAGGCAGCACGATCGGCATCTTCGAATCGCTGATGGATTCGAAGTCGCTGTTCCTGACGGCGAATACCGAGACGGTGTACTTCTGGAACTGGATGGACCTGAAGGACGGCCCCGTCGTGGTCGAAACCCCGCCGAACATTCTCGGCGTCGTCGACGATTTCTGGTTCCGCTATGTCACGGACCTCGGCAACGCCGGCCCCGACAAGGGCAAAGGCGGCAAGTATCTGTTCGTGCCGCCCGGCTACAAAGGCGACTTGCCGAAAAGCGGCTACATCATCGTGAAGTCGCCGACGTTCGGCAATCTGCTGTTCGGCCGCGCCTTCATGAAGAACGGCGACCCGCGTCCGGGCGTCGCGAGTCTGAAGGCCCATCTGCGCGTCTATCCGCTGTCACAGGCGAGCACGCCTCCCGCGACGAAGTTCGTCGACATGTCGGGCAAGGTCATGAATACGGTGCACGCCAACACCATCAAGTTCTATGACGAAGTGAACGAGATCATCCAGGAAGAGCCGGCCGGCGTCTACGGTCCTGACATGACGGGTCTCTTCGCGTCGATCGGCATCGTGAAAGGCCAGCCGTTCAAGCCCGACGCACGCATGACGAAAATCCTCACCGACGCCGTCGCGGTCGGCAACGCCACGGCGCGCGCGATCGACTTCTCCAATCGCGACAAGGCCGTGCTCATCTATCCGGACCGCCACTGGAACACCCCATTCGTCGGCGGCAGCTATGAATGGCTGAATGGCGGCGCGCGCAACTTCGACGCCCGCACGATGTTCTTCTATGCCGCGACCGTCGACACACCCGCGATGGCCATCGCGATGCCGGGCATCGGCTCGCAGTACGCCGCTGGCAATTTCGATGCAAACGGCAAGCCGTTCGACGGCGCGAAAGACTACACGTTGCACGTTCCGCCGAATGTGCCGGTGAAGAACTTCTGGTCGGTCGTGCTGTACGACACGCAGACCCGCTCGATGCTGCAGACGGACCAGCAGTTCCCGAGTCTGTCGAGCGAGAAGGGACTGGTGAAAAACGCGGACGGCTCCGTCGATCTGTATTTCGGACCCAAGGCGCCGGCAGGTAAGGAAGGCAACTGGATTCAAACCATTCCCGGCAAGAGCTGGTTCACGATTTTCCGGTTGTATGGTCCGCTCGCACCGTGGTTCGACAAGAGCTGGAAGCTCGAAGACATCAAGCAGACGTCTTGAACATCCAGCGCCTCAGGCAGGCCGCTGACGCGGCCGTCGCGGTCATCCGCCGCTGTCGGATGACCGCGTGCAAATAACCGTATCCGCGCTGAAAGCAGTGGCATAATTCGCCGACATCCACGCCCGTTCCGGTCAACCATGCTGCGCCGCAGACTGCAGAAGATTGGCAGTATCCTCGGATTGTTGGCAATCCTGATGGCGACGCTTGCGCCGACCATCTCGCAGGCGCTACAAACGAACGGGCGCGTCGACGCGCTGCTGTCCGTCTACTGCTCCGCGCAAGGCGCGTCGGACCCGGCGGACAATCTCACAGGCGACCACTCTTCCCCGCACATCACGCTGTCACATCTGCAGGCGTGCGGTTACTGCAATCTCTTCGCACATGCGCCCGCGCTGCCCAGCGCCGAGACTGTGTTCGCGGGCACCGTCTGGGTGTTCCAGCATCGAAGCGTCACACGTTTCGAGAGCCTCCGCCGCGTTGCGCCCCTTACGTCGGCGCAGCCACGCGCACCACCCGTTTTGTCCTGATTCGAGCCACCTGGTAGCGATGCACCTTGTGCATCGCGGCGCAGTCGCACGTCCGTTCCGGACGCGGCGACCGCGCTGCCTTGAACCGACATCGAGGATGAACTCATGCGCATTTCTTCTACACGCGAGGCCCGGTTGGCCCGCGTTGCTTCAGCCGTTCCGGTTGCACTCGCGTGCGCGCTGCTCTGCCCCGCCGTGGCCGGCGCGCACGCGATTGCCGGCGACCGCGTTTTTCCCGCGACGATGGCCGTCGACGATCCGGGCGTCAGCGACGAAATCAACCTGGAGTACGGCCACATCAAATCGCCGAATGACAACGGCGACGATATCAACATCAATACCGTCTCGTTCGAATGGGACAAGCTGATCACGTCAAATCTGGCGTTCAGCATTGGCAGCGCCTACATCAACCGGAACGGTCCCGACGGCTCGGCCAAAGGCTTCGACAATCTCGAAGTCGGGCTGAAGTATCTTGCGTACGTCAACGCACCGCACGAGTTCATGGTGTCGGTGGGCGTTAAGGCGGGTCTCGGTGGCACGGGCGCGAAAGTCGTGAGCGATTCGTTCTCGACGATTTCTCCGGCGGTGTTTTTCGGCAAGGGCTTCGGCGATCTGCCCACGAGTCTCAGCTATCTGCGCCCGCTTGCCATCACGGGTGAAATCGCGCCCAATCTGACGACGAACGCTTCCGCGCCAAACTCCCTCGACTGGGGCTTCACGTTGCAATACAGCATTCCGTACCTGCAATCGTCGGTGAAAAATATCGGCTTGGGCGAGCCGTTCAGCAATCTGATTCCTGTGGTTGAGTTGCCCATGAATACGTGTACAGCCGGCCCATGTTCCGGTCATACAACGGGCACGGTGAATCCCGGCCTTATCTGGCTCAACGGCTGGGGGCAACTCGGCATCGAGGCGCAGATTCCCGTGAACCGTGCGTCCGGCCGGCATACCGGCGTGTTGCTCCAGGCTCACTTTTATCTCGACGACATCTTCCCGAACTCTGTTGGCAAACCCCTGATCCATCCATGAAAACTTCTCTCTTTGCTCGCGGCGCACTTGCCGCCCTCGCGCTTCTATTCGCGCAGGTTGCTCATGCACACGCGTTTCCGAAACTCCAGACGCCGGCGGCGGGCGCCACCGTCGACAGCGCACCGCACGAGGTATCGATCGAGTTCAGCGAAGCGCTCGAGCCAGCGTTCAGTTCGATCACCGTCACCGATAGCAAGGGCAAACCGGTCGCCGACGGCAAATCGGCCGTCGATGCCGGCGATCCGAAGCGGATGAAAGTGACGCTCGCGAATGTGACGCCGGGCGCGTACACGGTAGCGTGGGTGGCCGTCGCCAGCGACGGGCATCGCACGCAGGGCCACTACACTTTCACCGTCAAATAGCAGGCCGGTAATCCTGAAGCAGGACCGTCCTGTCGCGCACCGCGCGCGACAGGACGTGTGCGCCCGCCAGTGGTGGCCGCAACCCAACTGATCTGATCAAACCGTTGCGAATCTTCCGACCATTGTGAGATTCGCGCGTCTCTCGTTTTCTCCCCATGCCTTATGCATCAGGGCTTCGCGACAACTGGCACGGACGATGCCTTAAAGATGTCGCGCCCACCGCAACAACCTCCGCATCACGGCAGGCATCGGTTCACATCGGCGCCCCCAGGAGACCCATCATGACCTTCTTTGAATCCCCACCCGGAAGCTGGCTGCTCGCGTTGGCCAGGTTCGTCTACGGACGGGTGCTGTACTCGGTGGTGGTCGGTCTGATCGTCGCGACGTGCGCGTACTTCCTGGTTCCGCAGGCAATCAGATGGTGCGGCTACCTGCTCGATCCGATGACGATCGTCGAGCCGATCCAGATCCCCGACACATTCCTGGAGCGCGGCTACACCGACGTGATGCTGCAGCACATGCTGGTCGACACCATCAGCGGCCTGCGCGAAAAAGCGCAAGGCGTCACGCCCGCGACGGACACTGAACAGGTCCTGACGGAATTCAAGCTGCCTGACTTTACTGTGCCCGGTACCGGCTTTTCCGTGCGTCCCGTGATCGAATTTGCGAGAGCGCTGCTGAAGCGCGACTCGTCCCTATACGGCAGTGTGATCGGCACGCCCGAACGATTCACGCTGATGCTCACACTGCGGGACCCGGACGGTCACATCCTTTTGCTAAACGGTTCCAGCACACCCGAAAGCACGCCGCACGGCAAGGAGCGCAACAGCAACAAACAGCGCGCTGCCCTGAAAAGCGAAGGCAACGGTGAAGCGACCGCGCTCAGCAATGCGTTCAAACAGGCCGCTATCGCGATCCTCAAACATCAGAGTCCGCTGCTCTATGCCGAATATCTGACGGCGGTCGAGCAGGACCGCTGCCTCGAAGGGCAGTTCACGTGCGACTTCCGGCCTATGCACGAGCTGTTCGAAAGTCTCGCTGCGGGTGGCAGCGCCGAAAACACCCACGCTTACGAGAAAAACGCAGCGTGGGCATTGCTCGCCCTGTCGAAGCTCGAGACCTACGAACATCACTACGACGGCACGATCCGCTACGCGCGCCGTATCGTCGAAGAAGGTCAGCAGCAATGGAAGTGGCGCGGTGCGCGAGCGTGGGCGTACTACAACTGGGGCGTCGCGCTGAACGATATGGGCTGCTACCGGCAGGCAACCGAAGTGCTGAACAAGGCGATCGATGGAAAACCGGACTACGCGCCCGCGCACAATGCCCTCGCCCGTGCGTACGTGGCATTAGCGCGCTCCGGCAGTACGGTCGACGACGAAGCGATGCCGGCAGGCGGCTATCGCGAGGCCGCGCTCGACGAACTGAAGACGGCGATCAAACAGAGTCCCGGTTATCAGGAAGCGTGGGTCAACCGCGGCGATGCGTTGAGGCTGCCGGTTTCGGCTTCCGAGGTGTACACGATGGAACTGCATCCGGGTTCGCTCGAACAGATGGATAGCGAAGCGCGTGACGCGTATCGGATCGCCGTTGCACTGAACATCGATTCAGCCGGCCGTGCGTATCAGCGGCTCACTGCGCTGCACGACGACACGTACGTCAACGTCAGTGACCGGATCACGAAAGCGCGCCGGCAATGCCAGACGGGCATGGCGCCGTCGCTGCTCGAATCGTGGGGTTGCAGCGATGCGCCGGTTCGACCGGTGGCGCTTCATCAGGCCTCGCTCAGTCAGGCCGCGGTGTCGGGCGCCAGCGAACAGGCGCGCGTATGCAGCAATCCGGAACTCGCCCTGCCTGGCCGCGCGCGCGTGCCGCATTCATATGGCACAGGCGACCGCTACGTCGAAGCGAAAGAAAGTGCCGCGCCGTCGGTGAAGGCGGAAGAAAAGCATCCGTCCGGCGCGATTCGCAGAATCGCGACGCAACGGGGGTAGACAAGCGAGCCGCACGCGACGCGAAGGTCACGCGCGGCGGCACCGTACCCCATTATAAATTCGAGGGCGCACCTGTCTGCACGACTGATTTTTTCGGGATCGGATTAAGGACACAACACGTCAAGCTCAACTTCCACCCTTGAAAATGTCCTGCAGGCGAGCCGCGTCGCTGTTCGGGTCGGACTGCTGGCGCTTCTGGTTCTGCGTCGAAGCAGGCCCACCCGACATCGTCCCCCCGCCAGGCTGCGGACCTTGCGCGTCGACAACCGCTGCGGCGGGTTGCGCTGCGGGTGCGGCTGAAGCATCGGCATCGGCGGCATTTGCCTGCCACGATGCCGCGCAAAGCAGTCCACCCACGATCAGTACGGTCACTTTCATCTCCATCTCCTTGCACAAGCGGGCGTCACACCGGACGCACCAAACCGCAAACGTTCCGCTTGATGCGAACGCGAACGCGATCGAACGGAACACAGGGTGGTGACAGACGCGGCTTCCTCTTTCTGATTTCGCGCGGCGCATCGGGTAGACGCGCGACGGGAAGGTTTTGTCAGCAGGAACGGATGCACGCTTGCGGCGCCTGGTCATGCCGCGATCGGAAAGACGGGTCCACCTCTACCTCAAGAAAGAGACGGTCTTGCAGACCGGCAATTGAACGAATACGCGCGCCTCAGCCAACACGATTTCCTGTGCAGGCCGCGCGCTCATTCCTGCCTGACACGGAGCGCCGAAAATGCAGTCGGATGTCATCCTGACATGCCGCTTCTCCCCGGACGCGAATGCAGCACGTCCCTGTTTCGAGGTGTTGGCCATGCACGAACACATGCTTGTTGCTGTCGGTTTTCGGAACGAAAAAAAGCCCTGCTCCGTGGGGAGACAGGGCTCGACAGGATGGAGACTCGCGCAAGCGCGTGGAGGCTCGCCGACATACTCTCATCACAACAACGCTGCTGTTACTTCTCCTGCACCTGCTTTTTCTACTGGATCAAAACGTGGTCCTTCACTTACAGCTTGCTGCAAACCCCGACTGCTTGCATCGAATAGTGAGTCAACTGCGTTACTTCTGCTGCGACTTCGACTGACTGCGGACTTCACAATCTCCAGCCTCGACTACACATGCCTGAATTGCTATCAACGGTACGGTTCAACACGACGCGGAGGGGACCGCTTCGATGGCGCAATGACGTGCTCCATGGAAACAAGTTTAGGCGCGGCGACGGAAATTCAATTGCGCGAAACGAAGCACATTCGTCGGCCAGTTTGGCGAATTGCGGCACGACGGTCGCGTCCGGCGGGATTTTTCTGACGTCAATCAGATTAGGTGACGCCCGGCGCCTCGCCCCCAGATCGACGTTACTGCACGGGTTTTGCCTGCATGGCACCGCTGTCCGGCGGCATGCCGGGCATGCCGGTCTCGGGCATGCCCGTGTGCTTCATCATCCTGCCCGGTTCCGGGTTCCAGAGGCTCGTGACAGGCTCACTGTGGTAGGTCCTCCCTGCTGTGGCGGCGCCGTGCGCGCCTCCGCCGCCAGTTCCGCCGTTTCCATTCCCGCCTCCCTGTGCAAACGTCGCGGTTGCGGCGCTGAGTGAGACGATAGCGGCGCAAGCCAGCACAACTTTCAGCGTAACTTTTTCCATGATCATCTCCGGCGAACCCGGCGTGTGCATAACAGCGTCGAGGTTTCAGGCACCGCTAAAGGCTGACTGTTTGCGTAGCGGCAAAGCGCAAGCAGTTGCTCGGGCAGATGGGGCAGCGACCGCTTCACGCGCGCGACACCCGAACAGGCAACGCCCGATTGCGCTGCCCTGACTGCATATACGGCAGACATCGGCACGTGGATTCAAAAACGGAAAATACGGCGAGAACAGGGCCGACAGAACGTATTGGCAACACCCATGCGCCCGGGTGTGATTTTTTTAGTCCGTCTGCGAGCGAATTAATACGATGCTATGGTGTCCCGCTTAGGCGTGCGTCTGGTGATGCTTCGTACCGGCACCGCATCGTGATCTCGACTGGATGCTTTGGACGCGATTAGCCCTGCAAATCCAGTCCAATCCCAATCGTCGTTTAGTTTCCCGCAAACAATACTATGCATATTGAAGACAACTTGCCGGCAGGCAATGCCTCGCCGGATGACGGCACTTCGTCGTCTCTGCGTTCGTGGCTGGCTGTCGTGGCCGTTGCCATAGGCGCTTTTGCATTTGTGACAACCGAGTTTTTGCCGGTGGGCCTGTTGCCGCGCGTCGCGAAGGAACTGGGCGTTTCGCCTGGTACGGCGGGTTTGATGGTGACCGTCCCAGGCGTTATTGCAGCCATCTCTGCTCCGGGCCTGATGCTGGTGGCGGGACTCATGGACCGCCGACGTGTTTTCCTGTTGCTGACAACGCTGCTGCTCGCGTCCAATCTGATCTCCGCCTTTGCGCCCAGTTTTCCAGTGATGCTGCTGGGACGTGCACTGCTGGGCGCGGCACTCGGTGGTTTCTGGACCCTGGCGACAGCTGCGTCTGGACGACTGGTGGCGCCCCGGGATTCTGCAAAGGCAATGGCGACGATACTGACGGGCGTGACGTGTGCAACGGTGATTGGTGTGCCGCTAGGAACATTTATCGCCAGCTTTGCATCATGGCGGGCTTCGTTCATGGCGACGGGCGTACTCGTCGCCATTGCGCTTGTCGCCCAGTTCTTTCTCGTGCCGTCCTTGCCGTCGACGGCTGCATTGCGGACGAGTGATCTGGTGGGCTTGCTGCGCCGGCCGCATCCACGCAGAAGCATGCTGATGGTTGCGCTTGTCTTCGGCGCGCACTTTTCCTCTTACACGTACATCACGCCGTTCCTGCTGCGAAATGCGGATCTCAGCATGTCCAGCATCACCTGGCTGCTGCTCGGGTTCGGCATCATCGGATTTTTCTCGAATTTCGCTATTTCATCGACGGTGGTGCGCAGTCTGAAAATGTCGGTCGGCGCGATGATCTCCCTCCTGATGTTCGCTCTTCTGTCGCTGCCTCTCCTGCAACATTCGGAGTCGGGTGTCGCGGCCGTCGTACTTGCGTGGGGCGTCGCCTTTGGCGCGCTTCCGCTGTGTTTCAGCGTCTGGATTCAACGCGCCACGCCGGACTCGCCGGAAGCAGGCTCTGCACTGTTTGTGAGCATCATCCAGGTTGCCATCGCGTCCGGCTCGTTAATCGGCGGTGTAATCGTCGACCACGTCGGCATGCAGGCTGACTTCCTCTTCGGTAGTGGACTAGCGCTGCTAGGGTTGGTCGCACTCGCCAGTTTTGGTGCACGCGAAAAGCGCCCTGACGCAGCGTCGATCCCGTGCCGGGCGACCCCGGAGTAGCCGTTCCGCCGCCAGGTCGACGCGCGGAAGGCCGACGCGGTACAAATGGTTACAAAGGATCGCTCCGGTTGAGTACACCGCCTTCGCTGCCGCAGCGTTATTGCAGGCAACTACCAGCGGAGTCCGCAATGAACACGAACCTTACCTCCAGCAACCCGCAGCGCGGTCGCATTCACCCTTTGGTCGCTGGCGCGGCAGTGGCGGTCATCCTCGCGAGTGCAACCGGAATCGCAGCGATGACCGGCATTCTGCCGACTTCACACGCCGTTCCAGCACCCGCGCCGCTCGTGGTGCCGGCGATCGCGCCGATGGCCAGCGCTCCGCTCGCGACTCCGCAATCGAATATCGCGCAAGGTCAGGCACAGGAAGCTGCACCTGCTCGACCACGCGTCCATCACACGCACAGCGCGCCTGTTCCGCAATCGCCAGCGTACGCGAACAATCAGGGTTATCAGGCGTCTTCGGAATCCGCCGCGCCGAGGCCGGTCGCGGCCGATCCCTATGCGGGTGAGGTGGTCGCCATCAACACCGTCCAGGCCCCGGAGCCGACAACGGGCCTCGGCGCAGTGGGTGGCGCGGTAGCAGGCGGCCTGATTGGGAATCAGATTGGCGGTGGACGTGGCCGTGTTCTTGCGACCATCGCAGGAGCCGTGGGCGGCGGCGTGGCCGGCAACGGCATCGAGCACGCCGTGCGCAAGCAGACCACCTGGCAGGTACAGGTGCGCATGCAGGATGGCAGCTATCGGAACTTCAGCTATACGACGCAGCCGGACGTTCAGGTTGGCGAACGTGTTCGCGTTTCTGGCGATTCCCTGAGCGCGGCTTGACGGCATGACACGCCTGTCCCCGTCCGGGGACAGGCTTGCGGCTGCATACGTTACCTGTGGTTACACAAGTGACAATGGCGCTGTATATGCGGACCTCGGGTCACCCTACAATCCACGTCATCCGTCACTGCCCGGCGACCGCCTGAGGCGAACGGGCCTGGAGAAAAACAGCATGAAACGCGCTACTCTTTTATTCGCAGCAGGCCTCTTCACCGCGTGTGCTTCCAGCGCCGCCATGGCCCATGTAGACGTCGGCGTCTTCCTTGGCGTGCCAGCGCCTGTGTATCTGGAGCAGCCGGCCGTCGTCTATGAGGCGCCTCCGCCTGTCGTCTATGCGCCTGCTCCCGCCTATTACGGTTATGGATATGGCGACGAGCGCCGCTGGCACGACGATGACCGGCATCGTGGCTGGAAGCATCGTCACCACGGCGACGACGATGACTGAGTTGCGGATGCCACGCTATCGTCGAAAGGGATCATCCTGATGCGTGACTGAAGCGTGTCCGCAGGGACACGCAACTGTTGTCTGGCGCAGATCGTGAGCTACGCCCGCGCGCTCACTCAACCGTCACGGATTTAGCCAGGTTGCGCGGCTTGTCGACGTCAGTGCCGCGCGAACACGCCGTGTGATACGCCAGCAGCTGCAGCGGCACCACATGCAGGATCGGCGAGAGCAACCCATAGTGCTCCGGCATGCGGATCACGTGAAGGCCATCTTCGCTGACGATGCGCGTATCGGCATCGGCGAACACATACAGCTCACCGCCACGCGCGCGCACTTCCTGCATGTTCGACTTGAGCTTCTCAAGCAGCGCATCGTTCGGCGCAACCGTCACGACCGGCATCGCTTCAGTGACCAGCGCAAGCGGCCCGTGCTTGAGTTCACCCGCCGGATACGCTTCGGCGTGGATGTACGAGATTTCCTTGAGCTTCAGCGCGCCTTCCAGAGCGATCGGGTAATGCAGACCGCGCCCGAGGAACAACGCGTTTTCCTTGCGCGAAAAATCTTCCGACCACGCGATGATCTGCGGTTCCAGCGCCAGCACGCTGTTAAGCGCAGCCGGCAGGTGGCGCAACTGGCGCACGTATTCCGCTTCGAGCGAAGCGTCGACATGCCCGCGCAATTTGCCGAGCGTCGCGGCCAGCACGAACAGCGCGACGAGCTGCGTCGTGAATGCCTTCGTCGATGCCACGCCAATCTCGGTTCCTGCATGCGTCAGGAATGACAGTTCGGTGAGCCGTACCATCGCGCTCGTTCCCACGTTGCACACCGAGAGCGTGTGCTTGTGCCCGAGCGACTGCGCATGCTTGAGCGCAGCCAATGTATCGGCTGTCTCACCCGACTGCGAGATCACCACCACCAGCGACTTCGGATTGGGCACCGAATCGCGATAGCGATATTCGCTCGCAATTTCGACCTGCGTCGGAATCTTCGCAATTGATTCGAGCCAGTACTTCGCGGTCAGCCCCGAGTAGTAGCTCGTGCCGCAGGCAAGAATCAGCAGGCTGTCGATCTCGCCAAACGCCCGGGCCGCTGCGTCGCCAAACAGGGATGCATCGAATGAATCGGCTTGCGGAATCGTGTCGCTGATCGCGCGCGGCTGCTCGAAAATTTCCTTCTGCATGAAGTGACGATACGGTCCGAGTTCGACCGCGCCGCCATATGCCGCGACCGTGCGCACTTCGCGCTGCACGTCGTTGCCGTCGCGATCGGCGATCCGCACGCGTTCGAGCGTCAGTTCGCAGACATCGCCTTCTTCGAGAAAGATGAAGCGTTCAGTGCTGCCGGCAAGCGCGAGGGCATCGGAAGCGAGGAAGTTCTCGCCATCGCCGAGACCGACAACAAGCGGCGAGCCCTGACGCGCGCCGACCACCGTGTTCGGCTGGTCCTTGTGCTCGACCGCGATCGCGTAAGCGCCATGCAACTGCTGCACGGCTTCGCGCACCGCTGCGAACAGATCGCCGCGATACAGGCTGTGGATCAGATGCGCGATCACTTCGGTGTCGGTCTGCGAGACGAACTCGTAGCCCTTGCCGCGCAGCGTTTCACGCAGCGACTCGTAGTTCTCGATGATGCCGTTGTGCACGAGCGCCAGCGCGTTGCGCGAGAAGATCGGATGCGCGTTGTTCGTGACGGGCGCGCCATGCGTCGCCCAGCGCGTGTGCGCGATGCCCGTGACGCCTTCGAGATGCGTCTCGCGCACCTGCGCGTCGAGATCGGCGACGCGCGCCACGCTGCGCGCGCGATGCGGCTCGCCGCCCGCCAGCACGGCGACGCCACAGGAATCGTAGCCGCGATATTCGAGGCGTCGCAGTCCTTCGATCAGAACCGGGACGATGTTACGTTGCGCAACCGCGCCGACAATGCCGCACATAAGTATCTATTCCTTTGCAGGGTTGGGTGCCGTGCCATGCAGAAACGCACGCGAAAACACGGCGCTTCCCGTCAGCTTTTCTTTTTGACTGGGCGAACGTAGCCGGTCTTGCCGACCTGCGTTTTCTCGTTCAGCACGAGGAGATTCTCCTCGACGTCCTTCCATACTGTCGTGCCTGCCGCAATCGTCACGCCACGCCCGACGCGCACCGGCGCGACGAGTTGCGTGTCCGAGCCGACGAACACATCGTCTTCGATGATCGTGCGCGACTTGTTCGCGCCATCGTAGTTGCACGTGATCGTGCCCGCGCCGATGTTCACGCGCGCGCCGATATCGGCGTCGCCGATGTACGTGAGGTGATTCGCCTTCGAGCCGTGGCCGAGCACTGCGTTCTTCACTTCGACAAAGTTGCCGACGTGCGATTCGTCCTTCAGCGTCGCGCCTGGGCGCAGCCGCGCGTACGGGCCGAGCACAACCTTCTCGCCCACTTCAGCGCCTTCGATATGCGTGAACGCATCGACGCGCGTGCCCGCGCCAATCGTCGCGTTACGGATCACGCAGTTCGCTGCGATCGTCACGTTGTCGGCCAGTTTCACGGTGCCTTCGAACACGCAGTTCACGTCGATCGAGACATCGCGGCCGCATTCAAGCGTGCCGCGCACATCGATACGCGCCGGATCGGCCAGCGTGACGCCCGCCACCAGCAGCGCTTCCGCGACGTTGTGCTGGTGAATGCGTTCGAGCCCGGCAAGCTGCTGCTTGCTGTTGACGCCGAGCGTTTCCCACGCTTCGTCCGGCTGCGCCGTGACGACGTCGAGACCGGCTTCGATCGCGAGTTCGACGACGTCGGTAAGGTAGTACTCGCCCTGCGCGTTGTCGTTCTTCAGCGAAGCGAGCCAGCCTGCGAGTTGCTGCGTCGGCGTGACGATGATGCCGGTGTTGATCTCGGCGATCTTCTGCTGCTCGGGCGTCGCATCTTTCTGCTCGACGATGCGTTGCACCTTGCCGTTCACGTCGCGCACGATGCGGCCGTAGCCTGCGGGATCGTCGAGCGTGACCGTGAGCACGCCATAGCCGCCGAGGCCCGCGCGGTCGGTCAGACGTTTAAGCGTGCTTGTGCGCGTAAGCGGCACGTCGCCATACAGCACGAGCGTCGGCACCGAGGCATCCAGCAGCGGCAGCGCCTGTTGCACCGCGTGACCGGTGCCAAGCTGCTGCTCCTGCACGGCGAACTGCACATCGGGCGCAGCGACGGCACTGCGAACAGCTTCCGCGCCGTGGCCGATCACGACGACGAGTCGGGTCGGATCAAGCGTGCGCGCGGTGTCGATGACATGAGACAGAAGCGGCCGGCCGGCCAGAGGATGCAGCACCTTCGGCAGCGCGGAACGCATACGCTTACCGGTGCCTGCCGCCAAAATGACAATATTCATGGCGCCGACGAGGGGTCGAGTTGGAAGCCTTCAATGTTAGCACGCGCGTCCCACTATCGAAGACGCGCTCACTACAGCTTCCGTCCGCTTTTCCGTCCAAGTCCTTGATTTGTATTTGGATGTATCATCTGGGGCTCTGCCCGGCCCCGCATTTCGACGTCTGTTTTCTACGTTCCGCGCGCCGCTCCCGGCAATCTTCACTCTGTTCCGTGCCTGCCATGAAAGCCTCAAACAATTTTTTCCGTCTCGAAACCCGACTGCAGTCGCAGGTCGGCAAAGCGATCGCTGACTTCAACATGATCGAAGACGGGGACAAAATCCTGACGTGCATGAGCGGTGGCAAGGACTCTTACACGATGCTCTCCGTCCTGCTCGCGCTGCAAAAGCGCGCGCCGGTGAACTTCGAGATCATCGCGATGAATCTCGACCAGAAGCATCCCGGCTTTCCGGAAGAAATCCTGCCGCAGTATTTTGAGTCGATCGGCGTCAAGTACCGGATCGTCGAGGCCGACACGCATTCGATCGTCAAGGAGAAGGTCCCGGAAGGCAAGACGACGTGTTCGCTGTGCTCGCGCCTGCGTCGCGGGGTGATCTACAGAACGGCAAAGGAACTGGGCGCGAACAAGATCGCGCTGGGCCATCATCGTGACGACATCGTCGAGACGTTCTTTCTGAACCTGTTCTTTGGTGGAAAGATGAAGGCGATGCCGCCGAAGCTCGCCACCGACGACGGCGCGCACATCGTGATCCGTCCGCTCGCGTACTGCAAGGAATCAGACATCGCGACCTACGCGCGCGCGATGGAATATCCGATCATTCCGTGCGACCTGTGCGGCTCGCAGGAAAATCTTCAGCGCAAGAAGGTGAAGGACATGCTGACGCAATGGGAACGGGATACGCCGGGCCGCGTCGACAACGTGTTCCGCGCGCTGTCGGATGTCGTGCCGTCGCATCTCGCCGACACCAGCCTGTTCGACTTCCGCGCACTGGCGCCGGGTCTCGCGAAAATCGACGAAGCATCGCTCTTCGGTGATACGTCATACGCGCAGACCGCGCTCGTCTTCTCGCATTCCAGCGAGAACCGCATCGAGTTCGTGCGCCCTGCGCGTCGCGCCGCGGCCGCTCCTGCTGCCGCGGGCAACACCGCCGACGCTTAATCTTCCTTGATCCGAAAGACTTCGACGCCTACGGCGTCGCAGTCCGGATAGACATCCGGCTTTTCCGTCGATACGCGTGCTGCGCGCACGTGCGGATGCGCGAGCATCGTCTTCACGACGTCATCGCACAACGTTTCCTGCAGATGAATGTGGCCCTGTTCGACGCGACGCGCGATGGTCGAGCGCATGAAATCGTAGTCGACCACTTCGCTGAGCTTGTCCGCTACCGGCGTCGACAGCGCGAGCGGCACGTACAGTTCGACGTTGATCACGACGCGCTGCTCGCCACGCTTCTCGAAGTCATGCACACCGATGTTGATATGCACTTCGTAGTTGCGCAGAAAGAGCCGGCGACAGTCGGCGAGCCGGGGATGCGAGAGAGCGTCAAGCATGATCGTTCCAGTGTCGAAAGAAGCGTGCGGACACGCAAGGAGCGCTTCGTGCAGCGCGGCTGAAGCAGCCGCCGCGTGCGTTCAGGCGCCCGTCAAAAACATTACGTCGCGCGGCAGCGGCACGAGGTGCTGGCCGCCGTCGACAACCAGCGTCGTTCCGGTCACACCCCGAGCATCCGCGAGATACAGCGCAGCGGCGACAAGATCCTCGGGCCGCGACGCGCGGCCAAGCGGCGTCACCTGATGCGCTTCGGCGAAACTTTGCGACGTCTGATCGGCGGATTGAAGCGTGAGCCCCGGCGCGAGCCCCACCACGCGCAATTTCGGCGCGAGCGACTGCGCCTGCGCGACGGTTGCCGCCTGCAGCGCGGCTTTCAACACCGTGTATGAAAGATAGTCCGGATTCATGTTGTACAGCTTTTGATCCAGCACGTTGATGACGACGCCACGCAGCGATTCGTCACCAAGCGCGGCTTCTGGCGTCGCCTCGTACAACATGCGCGCCAGCACGAGTGGCGCGCCCAGATTGATCGCCGCGAGGTTCAGCAGACGCTCGTAGCCGACGTCCCTCGCCGTATCTTCCGCGAAAAGCGACGCATTGTTGATCACGCAGGCGAGCCCCCCGAGTGCCGCGATGCAATCCGGCACGAGCCTCTCGACCTGTGCCTCGATGGCGAGATCCGCGTGCAGCGCGACCGCGCGACGTCCGAGCGCGACGATTTCTTCGACCACCTCATCGGCTTCCTCACGGGATGCGCCGAAATGCACGGCCACGTCCCAGCCTCTGGCCGCGAAGCCGATCGCGAGCGCGCGGCCGATCCTGCGGGCAGCGCCGGTAACCAGCACGACGCGCGCGGGCGCGCTTTGGGTGCTCTCGGCGGGGGAAGTACGGAAAGAGTCGGTCATTTACAATATGCGGATGAATCCGAAAGCTCACGAACCCGATAGTTTACCTGCTCCCGGCCCCGCCGCGCTTGCGCAGTCGGAAGCGCTGGTGGCGCAGATCCGCGCCGAGATCGACGCGAACAGCGGCTGGTTACCGTTCGACCGCTACATGGAACGCGCGCTATACGCGCCGGGCCTCGGCTATTACAGTGGCGGCGCGATGAAGTTTGGACGTCATGCGGAGGACGGCAGCGATTTCGTCACGGCACCCGAACTGTCACCGCTTTTCGCTGCGACGCTTGCGCGCCCGGTGGCGGAAGCGCTGGCGGCAAGCGGTACGCGCGACGTGATGGAGTTTGGCGCGGGCACAGGGAAACTTGCCGCGGGGCTGCTGAACGAACTCGCGGCACAGGAAGTGCCATTCGATACGTATTCGATTGTCGATCTGTCGGGTGAACTGCGTGAGCGTCAGCGCGCGACGATCGAAGCCGATGCACCTGCGCTTGCTGCGCGCGTGCGCTGGCTGGATGCGTTGCCCGAACATTTCGAAGGCGTCGTGATTGGCAACGAAGTACTGGACGCGATGCCTGTGCGACTCTTTGCGCGCGCGAACGGCGCGTGGCACGAGCGAGGCGTGACGTGGCGCGACGATGCTTTGGCCTTTGAAGACCGGCCGGTTGGCACGACTTCCGACATGGTGCTTCTGGATTCGCTTGAAGTGGAAGGCGATTATGTCGTTGAGACGCACCAGGCTGCGTTTGCTTTTACGCGAACGATCTGCACGATGCTTGAGCGTGGCGCGGCGTTCTTTATCGACTATGGTTTTCCGCGTCACGAGTATTACCATGCGCAGCGCGCGCAGGGGACGTTGATGTGTCACTACCGGCATCGCGCGCATGGCGATCCGTTTTTGTATCCGGGGTTGCAGGACATTACGGCGCACGTCGAGTTTACGGGTGTTGCCGAAGCGGGTGTCGATGCGGGTGCGGATCTGCTTGGGTATACGTCGCAGGCGCGGTTTCTGATGAATGCCGGCATCACCGATGCGCTTGCCGATCTCGATCCTTCTGACGTGATGCGGTATCTGCCTGCGGCGAATGCGGTGCAGAAGCTGCTCTCTGAGGCTGAGATGGGCGAGCTGTTCAAGGTGATCGCGTTTTCGCGCGGCATCGAGGATGGGATTGCCGCGTTTGCGCGCGGCGACCGGTCACATTCGCTTTGAGCGCGTTGCCATGATCCGCTGGCTGCTCACTACTTTTATTGCTGTCGCGGTGTTGTCGCGGTGCTGGCCTTGGCTCAGGAAGGTTGGTGTTGGGAGATTGCCAGGAGATATTACCCTCCGCGTTCGC
The DNA here is from genome assembly GCF_050436625.1 of Paraburkholderia sp. GAS334. Classification (NCBI taxonomy): domain Bacteria; kingdom Pseudomonadati; phylum Pseudomonadota; class Betaproteobacteria; order Burkholderiales; family Burkholderiaceae; genus Paraburkholderia; species Paraburkholderia sp. GAS334. The sequence continues at coordinate 56,685 of NZ_JBNDMO010000013.1, forward strand.
GGGAAAGAGTATCCGTTTCCTTTTATGTCTACTCTTGTTTTGAGTTTGGTTTTGGCGGTTGTTGTGCGGTTGCTTTAGGGGCTGGTTTTGCCCCTTTGGCGGGGCGGCAGGTTTTTTTCTTTGCCAGCAGGCGCTTCGTTTTTTGGTGAGCGCTTTTTTTTGGCCTTTCCTTGTATTCGTGTCGGTCTATTGGCGTTGCCCCTGTGCGGGGCGGCACCTACTTGCCCACAGGCGCTTCTTATGGCGCGGTTTTGGGTTTTTTTTGGCCTTTCCTTGTGTTCATGTCGGTCTATTGGCGTCGCCCCTGTGCGGGGCGGCACCTACTTTTCTTTGTCCTTGCCAAAGAAAAGTAGGCAAAAGAAAGGCGCCGAAAACTCGTCCGTTCCGGGGTGTGTCGCTGCCGGGGAATGGCACCCCATGAAGTGTCACCCCCGCACAGAAACAATATATAGGTCCGCGCACGAGAACGTCTCCCGCACAGTACCGCCCGTGACAAGGCACTCATCCACCCCACTCCGCACTGCGTGCGTCGCGGATGGGTTCGCCACGTGGCTCTGCACGTTTGAGCCACAACTAGATTCATTAAAAGCAATCAATAGACTGCGGCACATACCTCTCTGACGCGTGCAGGTGCAGGTGCAGGTGCAGGCAGGTTGTATCTCACGGCGATGCGCGTAGCGCGGAGCCGGGTGAATGAATGCTTTGTCACGAACGGTACTGTGCGGGGGATCAGATCGTGCGCGGACCCATGCCGTGTGAAGCACGGGGGCGACACTTCATGGGGTGCCATTCCCCGGCAGCGACACACCCCGGAACGGACGAGTTTTCGGCGCCTTTCTTTTGCCTACTTTTCTTTGGCAAGGACAAAGAAAAGTAGGTGCCGCCCCGCACAGGGGCGACGCTAATAGACCGACATGAATACAAGGAAAGGCAACACCGCAAGATCACCGAGGATCGGGCGACGCCAATAGACCGACACGAACACAAGAAAAGCCCAACCCCAACTAAACACTTTCCCCAAGAGCAAACGCAACCGCCCGAACCCGCTCCTGCTGAACAGCATCCTTAATCAGAGAAGGCCGGTCAGCAAACCGGCCAGCCACAGCCCCTCCATCCACAGCCCGCGCAGCCACAAGCGCGATCCGCAATCTCTCAGCCTGCGGATACGCCCGCGCTTCAAACCCCAACCGCCCGCGAGCATCCGCCTCGCACGCCTGCAACGCTTCAGCAAACCGCGCAGGTTTCCTCAACGCATCACATCGCTCGAACAACCGCACCAACCCGGCGGCGCCAGTCTCCATCACACGATGAATGTTCCCATGCTCCCGCGCCACGAGCACCGCCAGATCACGACACTCATTCGGCACCCGCAACCGCTCACACAAAGGCTTCAGCAAATCGACACTGCGCCCTTCGTGCCCAATATGCCGGGGCAACACATCCTCGGGCGTCGTCGCCTTGCCAAGATCGTGCGTCAACGCAGCGAACCGCACCGTCAATGCATACCCCTGCGTCGCAGCGTGATCCAGCACCATCATCACATGCACGCCCGTGTCGACTTCAGGGTGATAATCCGCCCGCTGCGGCACACCAAACAACCCATCGATCTCCGGCAACACGCGCGCGAGCGCACCACATTCCCGCAGTAACCCGATCATCCGCGAAGGCTTCTGCTCCATCAATCCGCGCGACACCTCCTGCCACACGCGCTCAGGCACAAGCGCATCCACTTCGCCGGCAGCAACCATCTTCTTCATCAGCGCCATCGTCTCCGGCGCCACCGTGAAGTCGGCAAAGCGCGCCGCAAACCGCGCAATCCGCAAAATCCGCACGGGGTCTTCAAGAAACGCATCGCTGACATGACGGAACACGCGATCCCGCACGTCCGCCTGCCCGTTGAACGGGTCGATCACCGGACCGGTCAGTTCGCCATCTGGACGCACTTCGCGCGCCATCGCGTTAATGGTCAGATCACGCCGCGCAAGATCCTCTTCGAGCGTGACGTCAGGCGCGTAGTAAAACTGGAAACCGTGATAGCCCGCCGCCGTCTTCCGCTCCGTGCGCGCGAGCGCATATTCCTCGTGCGTCAGCGGATGCAGGAACACCGGGAAATCCTTGCCGACGGGTCGATAACCCTGCGCCACCATCTGCTCCGGCGTTGCGCCGACCACCACGTAGTCGCGGTCCTTCACCGGGACGCCCAGCAGTTCGTCGCGGATCGCGCCACCCACCGCGTAGATATTCATGCGCAGGCGTCGTAGTACGGCACGCGATGCGTCTCGCGCAGCGCATCGTCGATCCACGCACGTACGTCCGGCTGCTCCGTCACGCGGCGCGCGTACGTGGCCGCAACCTCGGAAAGCGGCGGTTGCCACGTGTTGAAGCGCATCACCACCGGCGCGTACATCGCATCCGCGATGCTGAACTCGCCGAACAGGAACGGCCCGCCATGCTTCTCGATGCAGTCGCACCACAACGCGTCGACGCGCGCCACGTCGGCCAGCGCCTCCGGCGTCGATCCCTTGCCGGGAAACGACGCGCGGATATTCATCCACATCGCCGAACGCAGCGCGCCGAAACCCGAATGCATCTCGGCACTCACGCTGCGCGCCTGCGCCCGCGCCGCCGCGTCGCGCGGCCACATCGCGTGTTGCGGAAACTGGTCGGCGAGCGTCTCGCAGATGGCAAGCGAGTCCCACACGGGCACGTTGTCATCGGTGATCAGGCACGGCACCTTGCCCGACGGAGAAAGCGCGAGGATCGACGTCTTCGAATCCACCTCCTGCAATTCGATCGTGCGCTCCTCGAATGGAATGCCGAAATGCTTCAGCACCAGCCACGGACGCATCGACCACGATGAATAGTTCTTGTCGCCAATAACGAGTTTCATGCTTGCCCATCAGAAAAAGAGAAGCGTTACCGCCCCGCGTTAGCGCGGAACGTATTGAAGCGCGAACGCATCGATGCGCCCGTCAGATACACCGGGGCGATGGTCTCGATGCTCGCAGGCTCGATGCCGAGTTCAGGCGCAAGCGGTCCGCTCAGCACGCTGTCCACTTTCATCGAATCGAGATTGTCGCGCGTAATGATCGGCTCGCCGGGCGCCATTTCGAACGTCATCGCCTGCAGCCGCGCAAGCGCCTCCGGCAGTCGGATGATGCGCGCATGACGGCCAATCACGTCGCCGCATAATTTCACCAGCTGCTCCAGCGTGTACACGGTCGGACCGCCCAGTTCGTACGTACGACCGCTCGCGGCATCGAGATCGAGCACGTTCGAAATCGCCTTCGCGACGTCGCCGACGAACACCGGCTGGAACTTCGCATCGGGCATCGCGAGCGGAATGATCGGGAAGACGCGCTGCAGGAACGCAAACTGGTTCAGAAACGCGTCCTCCGGCCCGAACACGACAGATGGCCTGAAAATAGTGGCCGCCAGCGTCGACTGACGCACGGCTTTCTCGCCGTCGCCCTTCGAGCGCAGATACATGCTCGGCCCTTTCGGGTCCGCGCCAATCGCGCTCACATGGATCAGGCGATGCACGCCCTTGCCTTCGCAGGCGGCCACGATTTTCGTCGGCAGTTCGACGTGCGCTTTCGCGAACTCGGGGCCGTACGGATTGGCGCGACGCGCGTGCAAGGTGCCGACCAGGTTGATCACCGCGTCGGCATTTTCCAGGAAACTGGCGAGTTGCACCGGGTCGAACACGTCGACTTCGAGCACATCGATGGGCAACAGCGTCAGATGACGGGCATTGTGCCGTCGGCGTGTGGCGATGCGCACGTCCTTGCCGAGCTCGACGAGCGCGTTGACGAGGTGGCTGCCGATAAATCCGGACCCGCCGATAATCGCGATGGCTTGATGGCGCATTTTCGACTCCCTGGGTGGAAGCCGCAGCAACGGCTGGTGAGGCGGCCGCCGCGCTGCGAAGCGCGGCGGCGTGGCGCTGGCGTTTTATGGTGCGATATAGCCCAGACGCACTTTCAGCGATTGCGGACGGCCTTCGAACAGTGCCGCATAGTAGACCGTGTTGGACAACACATTCTTCACGTAGTCGCGGGTTTCCTGGAACGGGATCGATTCCGCGAAAATCGCGCCCTCGACGCCCCGCGGCAAGTTCTGCTTCCACGCGCGCGGACGTCCCGGACCGGCGTTGTAACCCGCCGTCGCAAGGACCGCGGAGCCGTCGAACTGATTGTAGATCATCGACAGATAGTTGGTGCCCAGCAGGATGTTCGTGTCGATATCGTTCATCTGCGCGCGCGAAATCGTACCCAGACCGATCTTCTTCGCGACCAGTTGCGCGGTGCCCGGCATCAACTGCATCAAGCCGCTTGCGCCCACTTCCGAACGCGCATTCATGATGAAGCGCGATTCCTGACGGATCAGCCCATACGCCCATTCGACGTCGAGACCCGTGGACTGCGCATCGCGCTCGACGATATCGCGGAACGGCGACAGGTAACGCAGCGAGAAGTCGTGTTCGGTCTTCGTGCGGTCCGCCGTATTGACGGCGCGGTCATACAGCTCGATACGTCGCGCGTACTCGGCCGTCGCGATCAGCTGACGGTCGGTCATCGCACGCAGCGGCCAGTTCCATTCGCGATTGCCTTCGAGCCGCAGGTTCAGCGCGTAAAAACGCTGCGCGAGCGCGAAGCCCGGTGTGGCGCCCGCCTGCCCGACTTCTGCATCGCTGACGGTGGTTTTGGGCGGCACCGTGATCTTCTGGCCGAGTTCTTCGGCGGCGAGCTGGCCGTAGAAGTTATAGTCCTGCGCAATCTGTTCGAATTCCTGGTTCGCCGTGACCGGGTCGCCGTTCTGCTTCACCGCGCGCGCGTGCCAGTAAACCCACGACGATTGCGTGCGCAGCGACGGCGGCATCTGCTCGATCGACCAGCGCACCATCGTCCAGTCGCCGACGAGCAGCGCCATGCGCGTGCGCCACTCGTACGCCGGGTTTGACAGCGGCGCATTCGCCGACAGCCGGTACCAGTCGATCGCAGCAGGCATCTGCTTCGAGGCCGCCTGGTAAGCAATCGTGCCCCAGCCGATCGCGCGCTCGGGCGTGGTGAGCGACGGCGCCACCGAAGCAAACGTCGAAGCCGCCATCGCCGGATCGTTGCGCGCCATACGCGTGATTGCGAGCAGCGCCAGTTGATGCGACTGCGAATCCGGGCCGACGCCACGCGCGAGCAGGAGCGGCGGCGTACTTGCCGCCTGATCGAACAGCACCGGATCAGGGCGCTGGTTGCCGAGCGCATCGACAAGCTTCGCGCCCGTGTTCGTGTAGTTCTGCTCGTACGCGACGCGGATCTGCTGCCACACGTCATCGTTCGAGAACTGCTGGTTGATCGCGAGCGTCGTGATCAGATCGACGCAGCCGTCGCCGTACTGCTTCGGATCGACGAGCAGCGCGCGCGCCGCTTCGGCGACATTTTCGCCGCGTGCCGCGCGCGATTCGAGCGCATAGCACTTCACCTGCGTATCGTCGTTCAACACGAAGCGCGCATATTGCTGATCGAAATTGCGCCAGTCGTGACGCGCGCCGAGCACAACCAGATAGTCGTTGCGCAGACGGTCGGCGATCGCCTGGCCGTCATACTTCTGCAGGAACGACAGCACCGGTTCATCAGGCGCGTCGATGCGCGCGTGACCCGAGCCGTCGAAGAGTTGCGGCTTCAACTGGAAGTACTCGAGATACGACGGCGCCGGATAGTCCGGAATCATGCTCGCCAGCTGCGCGGCGCGCGGCGCATCGTTATTGCGCGCAGCCTCGCGAAGCTGGATGAAGGTCTGATCGTCAGGCGTGAGCTGGGTGATGGTGACAGGCCGGACGGCAGAAGCCGTGCCGCACGCAACGAGTGCCGCGGCAGCCAGCGCAGAACCGGCCGCGCGATATACTCGAAAGAGGCGTTTTGACATCGTTGTTTCTGGAGCGAGAATTGAAGCCAAGCATAGCATGCAACCCCGACGCGAAATCGAAAAAGGAACTGCGCGCAACACTGCTCAAAGCCCGTCTCGATGCGGCTCGCGAGCCCGCGCACGCGGCGGCGTTAAAGCATCAGGTGCTTCATGTGCTGCAGCGTTATGCGCCGGCTCGCGTGGGGTTCTACTGGCCGCTCGCCGGTGAATTCGATGCACGCGAAGCGATCGCCGAATGGCTCGCCGCCGATACAGGACGCGAGGCAGGATTGCCGGTCATTCATAGCGTGTATTCGCCGCTGGCATTTCACGCGTGGACGCCGGACACGGCGATGAAAACCGGCCATCACCGGATTCCGGAGCCCGACTCGGGACGTGACGTGATCCCCGATCTGCTGTTGATTCCCTGCGTGGGTTTCGACGAGGACGCCTTCCGGCTCGGCTACGGCGGCGGCTATTACGACCGCACGCTGACCACCTGGCCCAGCGCGATAAAGCCGGTGACAGTGGGCATCGCATACGAAGCCTGCCGCATGGACGCACTGCCGCGCGAGGCGCACGACATTCCGCTCGACGCGATCATCACCGAGCTCGCCTGTTACCCAAAGCGGACAGACTGATATTGCGCGCGCGTTAAAGCGAAGCCGCCGCGCGCGCTGCTGTATCGTACAGGCCGGATGCGTTGCGCATCAACTGCGCCGCCTCGCCGATCTGCTCGTTCGTGAGACCGCTGTCCTTCAACGTCTCGATCAGGCAGTTCTCGCGGACTTCGCGATATTTGAGGCATAGCTCGCGGCCGGCTTCCGTCGCTTCGAAAAACACTTCCTTGCCGGTCTTTTCGCTTTTTACATACCCTCTAGCTACGAGCTTCTTCAGCGCATAGGTCGCGACGTGCGTATCTTCGATGTTCAGCACGAAGCAGATGTCGGCCAGTTTCTTGCGACGCTCGCGATGGCTCACGTGGTGCAGCAGCGACACCTCGATGGCGGTCATGTCCTTGTCGCCCGCTGCCGACATGCAGCGCACCATCCAGCGGTTGAACGCGTTGCCTGCCATGATCAGCGCATATTCCAGCTCGGATAGCTCCGCGCTCGTTTCAGAAACGAGGTGTTCCGAGGAGACGATCTTGGTGGGATGACGCGACATGAGGCAATCTCTATACATGTTGGGAAGGTGCCGGAAGTGTACGACGCCGTCCTGGAAATGTGAGCCTGGCACAAACGCTTATTGATAAATTGTAGATAACTTATTGAGAATGTAGCCTACCCAACGTGCGGTACATCGCCAGTTCTCGTCGGACGAATCTGGCATGTGGCGCACGGCGGGTCGGGTTTTCGACTCAAACCAAGTCATTCATGAATCAGCCACGCATCTATCCGTTGGGCGATAACGCGCTCGTCTGCGAATCTCCGCCACCGGCGACGCTCGCCTGCCAGCAGCGCGTCTGGGCGGCCGCGCAGGCCGCGCGCGGCTGGCCACACGTGCTCGAAGTCGTGCCGGGCATGAACAATCTGACGCTGGTCATCAACCCGCTGGAAGCCGATCGCGACGCGCTCACGGAAATGCTGCGCGCCGCGTGGGACGCCACCGGTAAGGCAGCGGATGCTGGTCGCGAGGTCGAAATCCCGGTCACGTACGGCGGCAAGGCGGGTCCGGATCTCAAGGTCGTCGCGAAACATACGGGATTGTCGACAGACGAAGTGGTGAAGCGTCACGCCGCGGGCGAGTACGTCGTGTTCTTCCTCGGCTTCCAGCCGGGCTTTGCCTACATGGGCGGCCTTGAAGAGAAGCTGCACACGCCGCGACGCGCGGAGCCGCGACTCGAAGTCCCGGCTGGCACGGTCGGCATCGGCGGCGCGCAAACCGGTATTTATCCGGCCGCGTCGCCGGGCGGCTGGCAGCTGATTGGCCACACTGAACTGCCGCTCTTCGACCCCACGCGCACGCCGCCCACCCTGCTGCAGCCGGGCGACCGCGTGCGCTTCACGATTGCGGGGATCGACGCATGATCGATGTCATCCACGCAGGTCTGTTGACCACCGTCCAGGATCTTGGGCGCCACGGCTACCGGCATCTCGGCGTCGCGATGGGCGGCGCGCTCGATCGCCTGTCGCTCGAAGTCGGCAACCGGCTCGTCGGTAACCGGCCGGATGCGGCCGGCCTCGAAATCACCTTCGGCCCGACTGTGCTGCGCTTTCCGCGCGCCACACGCATCGCGATCACCGGCACCGAGTTCAGCGCGACGCTCGACGGCAAGCCGGTGTATTCGTGGTGGAGCCTGCCCGTGCAGGCCGGCCAGGCACTCACGCTCAACGCGGCGAGGCGCGGCATGCGCGGTTACGTCGCCGTGGCCGGCGGCATCGACGTCCTGCCGATGCTGGGTTCGCGCAGCACCGATCTCAGCGGCGGCTTTGGCGGACTCGGCGGACGCGCGCTGCGTGATGGCGACCGTCTCCCTGTCGGCGCGCCCGTCGCGCGCCCCGGTTCGTGGTTCAGTCCGGACGCGCCGGAATTCGGCGTGAAAGCGCCCGCCTGGTGCAAGTTCGTGCTGGTTCATGAACCGCTGCGGCGCGGGCGTCATCCGTCGAATGTGCCGTGGGCCGTGCCCATCCGCGTGCTGCCCGGTCCCGAATACGACAGCTTCACAACCGACGCGCACACCCGCTTCTGGGCCGACGAGTGGCTCGTCACGCCGAACAGCAACCGGATGGGCTATCGCCTTGCCGGCGCGGAACTCGCGCGCAAACGGAAGACCGATCTGCTGTCGCACGCGGTGCTGCCGGGCACGATCCAGGTGCCGCCGAACGGCCAGCCGATCGTCCTGATGGGCGACGCGCAGACAACAGGCGGCTATCCGAAGATCGGCGCGGTGATCCAGGCCGACATGTGGAAGCTCGCGCAGGTGCGGCTCAACGCATCGGTTCGCTTTGTGCCGGCAACACCTGTAGAAGCGCGTCAGGCGCTGCTCGAAGAACGCGCCTATCTGCGGCAGATCGATGCCGCGATCGCGATGCATGAAGAACGCTGCGCGCGCCAGCCGGCGCTGGCGGCATTGCAGGACCAGTAGGAGAAACACCATGGAAATTGATTTGAACGCCGACCTCGGCGAAGGATGCGGTTCCGACGAGGCGCTGCTCGATCTCGTCAGCTCGGCCAACATCGCGTGCGGCTGGCATGCCGGCGGCGCGACCGCGATGCGCGACTGCGTACGCTGGGCGGTGCAGAAAGGCGTGTCGATCGGCGCGCATCCGAGCTTCAACGATCCGGAGAACTTCGGTCGCAAGGAGATGGACCTGCCGGTCGGCGATATCTACGCGGGCGTGCTGTACCAGCTCGGCGCGCTGTCGGCGATTGCACAGGCGGAAGGTGGGCGCATCGCGCACGTGAAGCCGCACGGCGCGCTCTACAACCAGGCCGCGCGCGACCCGAAAATCGCCGATGCGATCGTTTCGGCGGTGCATGACTTCGATCCTTCGGTGGCCGTGTTTGCGCTGGCGAACAGCGGACTGGTGAGCGCGGCGCGTGAAGCGGGACTGACCGCCATCGAAGAGGTGTTCGCCGACCGCGGTTATCGCGCGGACGGTTCGCTTGTGCCGCGCAAGGAGCCAGGCGCCTTGCTCGATGACGAAGAGGTCGTGCTCGCACGCACGCTGGCCATGGTGCGCGAGCAGCGCGTACAGGCAGTGGACGGTCAGTGGGTGCCGCTCAACGCACAGACGATCTGTCTGCATGGCGACGGTCCGCACGCGCTGGCTTTCGCGCAGCGCATCCGGGCCGCGCTCGCCGATGCCGGCATCAGCGTGCACGCGGCCACCAGCGTGCGCGTCTGACAGGACAGACGGCGCAGCCATCACCCGAAAGACCCGACGACATCGACGCCCCGCTTCACGCGGGGCGTTTGCCAGATAGAGCAGAAGTCGCAACACACGCATGACCCGTATCACCCGCAGCAGAAGTCGCTGCGGGCGCAACACCCTGAGCAGTCGCGGTAGATGCACCCGAAGCACCCGAAATGCAGCAACGCAGCAACAACGACGCAGTCGACGCGGCCAGCAAGAGCCGCGCAGGGCAGGACGGCGCACGGCACGCCCGGCGCGCCGCCCAATATGAGCCGCCACCAGCGGCATCCGGGTTCAACCACATAGAGAACCCAGTTTGGAGATCCAGATGCAGACAACAGTCAGTTTATGGCCGCTCATTGGCGTAGCCGTCATCATCATCGGGTTTGTATTGCGCTTCAATCCGATGCTGATCGTGGCGGCCGCCGCAATCGCCACCGCCCTCGCCGCGCATTTCCCGCCTGAGAAAATCCTCGCGGCGATCGGCACCGGCTTCATCAAGACCCGCAACATTCCGCTCATCATCCTGCTGCCGCTTGCGGTGATCGGGCTGCTCGAACGGCACGGCCTGCGCGAACGTGCGCAGATCTGGATCGCCGGCATCAAGGCGGCGACCGCGGGGCGTCTCCTCATCGTCTATCTGCTGGTGCGAGAACTGACGGCGGCCGTCGGCCTGACCGGCCTCGGCGGCCATCCGCAGATGGTGCGTCCGCTCCTCGCGCCGATGGCCGAAGGCGCAACCGAAAGCCGCTTCGGCAAGTTGAGCGATGCGGTCCGCTACCGCCTGCGCGCGTATTCGGCCGCGACGGACAACGTCGGCCTGTTCTTCGGCGAAGACATCTTCGTCGCGTTCGGCGCGATCGTGCTGATGGTCACCTTCCTGAAGGAAGCGGGCATCGTCGTCGAACCGATGCATGTCGCTGTTTGGGGTATTCCAACCGCGACCTGCGCGTTCATCGTTCACGGCTTCCGGCTGTGGCTGCTCGATCGCAAGCTCGAACGCGAACTGCGCGGCACGGCTGCGACAGGCGCCGGCAAACAGACACAGTCGCAATCCCAGACGGCTTCGGGAGACAACGCATGATCACCATCAACTATCTGTTCTGGCTGCTCGGGATCGTGCTGCTGATCGTCGGCGGCATGATCATTTCGGATCGGGAGCATCCGCGCCGCTTCACGGCTGGCGGCTTCTGGATCCTCTACGCGCTGATCTTCCTCGTCGGCGACCGGCTTCCGCCGGAAGTGGTCGGCGTGCTGGTGATCGCGATGGCGCTGATTGCCGGTTTCGGCGGCGTCACGGGGGCGAAGCCGAAAGTGCTCTCCGAAGAAACGCGGCTCGCAAGTGCACGGCGCCTCGGCAACAAGCTGTTCGTTCCGGCGCTGACGATTCCGGTCGTGACCGTGATCGTCACGCTCACGGCGAAGTATTTCAGCGTCGGCGGCATGCCGCTTGTCGAACTGAAGAACGTTACGCTGATCGGCTTCGGTATTGGCTGTGTGATCGCGCTGGCCGTTGCGTGCGTGATGACGCGCGACACCGTCGGCCAGTCGATGAAGGAAACGCGCCGGCTCGTCGACGCGCTTTCGTGGGCCGCCGTGCTGCCGCAGATGCTCGGCATGCTCGGGCTCGTGTTCTCGGACGCGGGCGTCGGCAAGGCCGTCGCGCATCTGACCATCGCGTACGTGAATCTCGACTACCGGCTCGTCGCGGTGGCCGTGTACTGCATCGGCATGGCGCTGTTCACGATGGTGATGGGCAACGGCTTCGCCGCGTTCCCGGTGATGACGGGCGGCGTGGGCGTGCCGATTCTGGTTGGCGTATTCCACGGCAATCCGGCCGTGATGGTCGCGATCGGGATGTTCTCAGGCTACTGCGGCACGCTGATGACGCCGATGGCCGCGAACTTCAACATGGTGCCGGCCGCGCTCCTCGAATTGCCGGATAAGAACGCGGTGATCAAGGTGCAGGTGCCAACCGCGTTGACGCTGCTGGTCGTGAACATCTTCCTGCTGAACGTCCTGATGTTTCTTTAAGGCTTGATATAGCGCCTGTTCGTTGTGCAGTGATCGCATGCGACGGACGGGCGCTTTCACAATCGACGCTACGCTCAATTCGCGTCGACGATGAACCCGCGCTGGCGCAGCAACGCCAGCACGCCCTTCGGTCCGCCGAGATGCAGCGCGCCGATCGCGACAAACACCGGTTTGTTCGGCGCGGCAATCGCAACCATCCGCGAGACGAAACGCCGGTTCCGCTCGTACACGATCTTGTTGTCGATCGAGGCCGACAGGCGCTGATCGCGCGCCAGTTTCTCCGACTTCGCGGTATCCCACGCCGCGATCGCATCGGCATCGCCGACGCGCCACAGCCGGTGCAACGTCTGCACATCGGCGACGTTTTCTTCGGGCGTCTGCACCAGGTCCTGCGCAAGCATTTCGCGCTGCTGCGCTAGCGTGAGCCCGGTGAACGCGCGCATCTGTTCCGACAGCGTTTCCAGCCCGACCAGCTTTCCGCGTGTCTTCAGATACACGTTCTGCAACTGCGCTTCGGTGCCGTACTCGGTCTGCAGGCCGGCGCTCAGTGAATCGTAGGTTTCGACCAGCAGCGCCGCGAGCCACGGACGCATCTTCTTGATCTCTTCGAGCGCTGCCGGATTGCTGCGCAGACGCAGCGCGAGCCTGCGCCACAACGGCTCCGGCAACAGGCGCGGCAAACATTCGCGCGCGCAGATGCCGAACTTCGACACATCGTCCTGCGACTCGAGCAGATCGTCGGGCGACAGTTCGAGCGCGAGCGTCGGCGATGCGGCGAGCGCGGCGAGAATCGGCTTGCGAAAGGGCTGATTCGGCGGATAGTCGGCAGGATCGCCGACGTGCAGCGTGCCAAGCAGATAGAGGGTCGTCGTGCCGCGCGTCGCGACATAGAACGGCATGCGCGCTGGCTCCAGACGCACCGCGCCGCTTGCGGAATTGCTCGACGGCGGCGGATTGAAACCGGGCAAGGTTGCGCGCGGCGGCGCAGAGGGAGCCGAAGGCGCGGCCGGAACGGGCACCGGACGCCCGGCCTGCACCGGCGTATTCGCCGAAACCCCGGCGGCATGCACCTCGGGCGACACCGACGAGAAAGACAGACACAGCACGACGGCAAGCGCGGCCCATCCCGGCAACCCCGTCCGCCCATGCTGTTTCAGGACGCGGGTGAAACCGTCGGACATCGAGCCACGCAGCGCATCTACCAGGATAGATGTGAGGGAAAACGCGAAGGCAACACTACGGCCGCCTTCACGCAGGCGGCGCGCAGCACCACGCGCCGCCAACGGATCAGGCATCCGCCTCCCCTACCTCCTCAGCCCGATGACACGACACCTGACGGCCATCCACTTCACGCAGCTTCGGCTCTTCGGTCCGGCACCGGTCGATCGCATACGGGCAGCGCTGATGGAACGTGCAGCCCGACGGCGGATTGAGCGGCGACGGCATTTCGCCCTGCAGCTTGATCTGGATGCGCCGGTCGGCTTCGAAGATCGATGGTGTCGCCGACATCAGCGCCCGTGTGTACGGATGCCGCGGTCGTGAGAACACCGTCTTCTTGTCGCCGAGCTCAGCGACACCGCCGAAGTACATCACCATCACGTCATCCGCGATGTGCTCGACCACCGACAGGTTGTGCGAGATGAACACGTAGCTCGTCTTGAACTCTGCCTGAAGGTCCATGAACAGGTTCAGGATCTGCGCCTGGATCGACACGTCGAGCGCCGACACGGGTTCATCTGCGACGACGATCTGCGGATCAAGAATCATCGCGCGCGCAATCGCGACACGCTGACGCTGACCGCCGGAGAACATATGCGGATACCGCTTCGCATGTTCAGGCCGCAGGCCGACGGTGCGCATCATCTGCGCGATGCGGCCCGCGCGTTCGCTCGCCGTTAGCTGCGTGTTGATCGCGAGCGGCTCGCCGAGCGTCTGCTCGACGGTCTTGCGCGGATTCAGCGAAGCAAACGGATTCTGGAACACCATCTGCACGCGCCGCCGCAATGCGGCGATCTTCGCGTGATCCGCGCCGGCGACGTCCTCACCGTCGATCAACAGACGGCCGGACGTCGGCGCTTCGATCATCGTCAGCTGACGCGCGAGCGTCGACTTGCCACAACCGGATTCACCGACCACGGCCAGCGTCTTGCCGCGTTCGAGCGAGAACGACACGCCGTTCAGCGCCTTCACCGTACCGTGGCCGAACATGCCGCGCTTCACCGCGTAGTGCCGCGCGAGCTGGTCGGCGATCAGCACTTTGTCGCTGGCCGGGCCAGCCGGTCGCGGGTGGCGCGTTTCGGGTACTGCGTTCATCGTGCGCCTCCGCGTGTGTGAATGTTGGCGTCGCCGGTCAGGTTCAGCGGCTTGATACAGCGCACCTGCGTCGCCTCGCTGTGATCCGGCAACGGCGCGAGCGCCGGCCGCGCCTTCATGCAATCGTCGACGACGTATTTGCAGCGCGGTCCGAACAGGCACCCACGCGGCCGGTCGTCGCGACCCGGCACCATGCCCGGCAATGCAGCGAGCCGCACCGCGCCGACGTTGTGCTCGGGAATCGCCGCCAGCAACGCTTCCGTGTACGGATGATGCGGCGCGGCGAAGATATCGGGCACCTTGTTCGTCTCGATGACTTCGCCTGCATACATCACTGCCACGCGCTGCGCGACTTCCGACACCACGGCCAGATCGTGCGAAATCAGCACGAGCGCCATGCCGCGTTCCTTCTGCAGCTTCACGAGCAGTTCCATGATCTGCGCCTGGATCGTGACGTCGAGCGCGGTGGTCGGCTCGTCGGCGATCAGGAGCTTCGGATTGCATGCGACCGCCATCGCGATCATCACACGCTGGTTCATCCCGCCCGACATCTGGTGGGGAAAGGACGTGATGCGGTTCTTCGCGTCTGGAATGCCGACCTGGTCGAGCAGTTCCAGCGCGCGCTTATGCAACGCATCGCCGCGCAGACCTTCGTGCAGCTTCAGCACTTCCTTGATCTGATAGCCGACGGTGTAGCTCGGGTTCAGGCTCGTCAGCGCGTCCTGAAAGACCATCGCGATGTCCTTGCCGATGATCTTCCGGCGTGCGCTCGCCGATGCCTTCAGCAGATCCTTGCCGTCGAATGTGATTTCGTCCGCGGTGACCTTGCCCGGCGCGTCGATGAGACCCATCAGCGCCATCATCGTCACGCTCTTGCCGGAACCCGATTCACCGACCACGCCGACCACTTCGCCTGGCTTCACATCCAGGTTGATACGGTCGACAGCGGGCGCGCCGCTGAAGTTCACTGCGAGATTGCGGATGGTTAGAAGATTGTTCATGTCATGCCATCCGTTTCAGTTTGGGATCGAGCGCATCGCGCAGCCCGTCGCCGAGCAGGTTGATTGCGAGCACCGAAACCAGGATGGAAAGACCGGGCATCGTGACGATCCACCATGCGCTGTCGATATAATCACGCGCCGAAGCGAGCATCGCGCCCCACTCCGCCGAAGGCGGTTGCACGCCGAGGCCGAGAAAACCGAGCGCGGCGGCATCGAGAATCGCCGACGAAAAACCGAGCGTCGCCTGCACGATCAGCGGTGCGGTGCAGTTCGGCAGCACCTGCGAGAACATCAGACGCAGCGTGCCCGCACCCGCGACGCGCGAAGCCGTCACGTATTCCTTCTGCAACTCACCCTGCGCCGACGCGCGCGTCAGACGCACGTAACCCGGCAACGCGACGATCGCAATCGCGAGCATCGTGTTGATGAGGCCCGGACCGATGATCGCGACCACGGCGACTGCGAGCAGCAGTGACGGCAGCGCGAGCAGCACATCCATGATGCGCATGATCGGCGTGTCGGCCCACTTGTCGAAGAACGCGGCGACAAGCCCGAGCACGACGCCCGGAATCAGCGCGAGCACCACCGAAACAAAGCCGATCCAGAACGACAGCCGCGCGCCGTACATCAGACGCGAGAGGATGTCGCGGCCGGCTTCGTCGGTGCCGAGGATGAACTTCCAGTTGCCGCCTTCAAGCCACGCGGGCGGAATCTTCACCGAATCGCGATACTGCTCGATCGGGCTGTGCGGCGCGATCAGAGGCGCGAAAATCGCGATGAAGATCAACGTCAGCACGATGATGCCCGCGACAACGGCGCCGCGATTGCGCGAGAAGTTGGCCCAGAATTCGCGGGCGGCTAGTGCGCGGCCGCCTGCGGGGGTAACCGCCGTGGGGACGGTATTTTGTATGTCTGCCATCGCTCTCTTTACCTCGTATGGCGAATGCGTGGATTCAACACGCCGTACAACAGATCGACGATCAGATTCACGAAGATCACTAACGTGGCGATCATCAGGATGCCGCCCTGCACGACCGGATAGTCGCGCCGGCTGATTGCATCGATGAGCCATTTGCCGATGCCGGGCCACGAGAACAACGTCTCGGTCAGCACCGCGCCCGCGAGCAGCGTGCCGACCTGCAGGCCGATCACGGTCACCACCGGAATCAGCGCGTTACGCAGCGCATGCACGACGATCACGCGTCCGGGTGCGAGACCCTTCGCCCGTGCGGTGCGGATGTAGTCTTCGCGCAGCACTTCTAGCATCGACGAACGCGTCATCCGCGCGACGACCGCGAGCGGAATCGTGCCGAGCACGATCGACGGCAGGATCAGATGGCTCACGGCCGAGCGGAACGCGCCTTGGTCGGTGGAGAGCAGCGCATCGATCAGCAGCAAGCCGGTGACGCGCGGAATGTCGTATTCCACCGCGATACGGCCAGCAACCGGCGTCCAGCCGAGATCGGCCGAGAAGAACATGATGAGAATCAGCCCCCACCAGAAGATCGGCATCGAGTAGCCGGTGAGCGCGGTGCCCATCACGCCGTGATCGACCACCGTGCCGCGTTTGAGCGCCGCGAACACGCCCGCTGGCAGACCAACGATCAGCGCAAACAGCATCGCGCAGATCGACAGTTCAACCGTTGCCGGGAAGCGCGCGAGGAATTCCTCCATCACGCTCGTGTTGGTGATGATCGACATGCCGAGGTTGCCATGCAACGCGCGGCCGACGTAGTGGATGTACTGCATGGGAAGCGGCTCATCGAGCCCGAGGCGGTGCATCGCGGCAGCGTGCATCGCCGGATCGACCCCGCGTTCGCCCATCATGACTTCGATCGGGTCGCCGGGGATCAGGTGAATCAGCGCGAACGCCAGAATGGTGATGCCGATGAAAGTCGGTATCACCATGCCGATGCGGCGCAAAACGAATCGGAACATGGTTCGTCCCTATGTACTTGATGCTTGATGAACAGAAAAAATGCAACCGGCGACGAGGGCTCGTGACCCCGGTCGCCGGTATATTTTCGACCAGTTTTCCTGTTTTTTTGAACTTGCGGAAAACCTGGTACCCCAGTCTTACTTCACGCTCACGCCGTCGAAGCGCGCATAGCCCAGCGGCTCGATGCGCATGTCTTCAACCTTCTTGCTGACCGGTTGATACACCGTCGAGTGCGCGATCGGCGAGAACGGCAGCTGCTGCGCGAAAATCTGCTGAGCTTCGACGTACGCCTTCGTACGACCCGCTACGTCAGACGTTTCGCGGCCCTTCTGCACCAGATCGTTGAACGGCTTGTCGCACCACTTCGAGAAGTTGTTGCCATTCACTGCGTCGCAGCCGAGCAGCGTGCCGAGCCAGTTGTCCGGATCGCCGTTGTCGCCGGTCCAGCCGATCAGCATCGTGTCGTCTTCGCCTGCGTGGGCGCGCTTGATGTACTCGCCCCATTCATACGTGACGATCTTCGCCTTCACGCCGATCTTCGCCCAGTCGGCCTGGATCATTTCCGCCATCAGCTTGCCGTTCGGGTTGTACGGACGTTGCACCGGCATTGCCCACAGCGTGATGTCGAAGCCGTTCGGGTAGCCGGCCTTCGCCAGCATCGCCTTCGCCTTCTCCGTATCGTACGTCTGCGACTTCAGGTTCTTGTCGTACGACCATTGCGTCGGCGGCATCGGGTTCGTTGCCGACTGACCTGCGCCCTGGTACACGGATTCGACGATCGCCTTCTTGTTGATCGCCATGTCGAGCGCCTGACGCACTTCGACCTTGTCGACCGGCTTGTGCGACACGTTGTACGCGAGGTAGCCGAGATTGAAGCCAGCTTGCGACGGCATCGAGATGTTCGCTTCCGCCTTCAGCGGCGCGATGTCGGCCGGACGCGGATAGCTCATCACCTGGCATTCGTCGCGCTTCAGCTTCTGCACGCGCACGCCGGCGTCCGGCGTGATCGAGAAGATCAGCTTCGAAATCTTGACCGCGCCCGGCTTCCAGTAGTCCGGATTGCCGTCGAAACGGATCGTCGCGTCTTTCGTATAGCTGCGGAAAATGAACGGGCCCGTGCCAACCGGCTTCTGGTTGATGTCGGCGGCCTTGCCGTCCTTCAGCAGCGCATCGGCATACTCACCCGACAGGATCGACGCATATTCCATCGCCAGATTCTGGATGAACGGTGCGTTGACTTCCTTCAGCGTGAACTTGACGGTGTACGGATCGACCTTTTCGACCTTGTCGATCAGCTTGTCGAGGCCCATGTCCGTGAAGTACGGGAACTGGACCGGGTAAGCCTTACGGAACGGCTGGTTCGTGTCCAGCATGCGCTGGAACGTGAACACGACGTCGTCCGCGTTGAATTCGCGCGTCGGCTTGAAGTACGACGTGGTCTGGAACTTCACGCCATGACGCAGATGGAACGTGTAGGTTTTGCCGTCAGCCGAGACATCCCACTTTTCGGCGAGGCCGGGTTCGACTTTCGTGCCGCCGCGTTCGAATTCGACGAGACGGTTGTAGACGGTGAACGTATTCGCTGTGAAATCGACGCCCGTGGTGTACTGGGCCGGATCGAAGCCCGCGGGACTGCCTTCTGAGCAGTAAACGAGCGTCTTGTTCGGAATCTCGGCAGCGCCCGCAATATTGGCCGCCACCATCGACGCCGCTGCAGCGGCGACGAGCGTGGTCAGACGCGCGGCGCGCAACAGATTGTTTTGCTTCATGTTTCCTCCAGGTTCGGAACCGGCTCCCGCCGGCGTAGCGCGATATTACTGACCTTTGCTAACCCGAACAAGCGGAGGAAAATCCCCGTGTTCACGATCGGAAACATACTTGACGCAAGTTGCTGCGATGCGGCAGGCGCAGCACCCATCGGCTTACAGAACGATTTCACAAAAGTCGCCCCTGATTGTTCTATTTCTGGCCGATAGTCCAGCGTTGCGCAGAGCCAAACGGGTCGATCTTAAACCCGTTGGCGCGTTCGCATGCGTGAAGATGGGGTGTTCCTTACTGAACCTGAGCGCATTAACGTCTTTTAATGCCTTTTAAGGCCTTATCGCGCGTTGAGCCGCTCGCAGATGGCCTTCGTGGCCGCCGCGCCGTTCAGCGTATAGAAGTGCAAACCCGGCACATTCGCGTCGACGAGCCGCTGGCACAGGTTCGTCACCACATCGAGACCAAACGCGCGGATCGAGTCACGATCGTCGCCGAAGCTTTCGAGGCGCCGCGCCACCCAGCGCGGCACTTCAGCGCCGCACATCTCGGAGAAACGCATCAGCTGCGAGAAGTTCGTGATCGGCATGATGCCCGGCACGATCGGCACCTCGACGCCGAGCTTCCTCGCATCGTCGACGAAGCGGAAGTAAGCATCCGCGTTGAAGAAATACTGCGTGATCGCGGAATTCGCGCCGGCCTTCACCTTGCGCGCGAAGTTTTCCAGATCGGCATTCGGCGAGCGCGATTGCGGGTGATATTCCGGATACGCCGCGACTTCGATATTGAACCAGTCGCCGGTTTCGGCGCGAATGAACGCCACCAGTTCCGACGCGTAACGCAGTTCGCCGACTGAGCCCATGCCCGAAGGCAGGTCGCCGCGCAGCGCGACGATATGACGGATGCCGTGCGAGCGGTATTCATTGAGAATCGCGCGCAGGCTTTCCTTCGACGATCCGATGCACGACAGGTGCGGCGCGGCTTCGATGCCGTCCTTCGCGATGTCGAGCACGGTATCGAGCGTGCCTTGCTGCGTCGAGCCGCCCGCGCCGAACGTGCAGGACACGAACTTGGGCTTGAGCGGCGCGAGCTGCGCACGCGTGGCGCGCAGCTTGTCGACGCCTTCCTGCGTTTTAGGCGGGAAGAATTCGAATGAGAGTTCGATCGGGTTCATGAGTCACCAGAGTTGCCCCTGTGGGCAGCGTGCAGGGTGGCGAGGCGTCAGCCGAAGCTGCGATTGCCGAAAATGAGCGCGGACAGCAGCCACGACACAATGCTGTACAGGATCGAGCCGAAGAACGCCGACCAGAAACCCGACACTTCGAAACCCTTCAGCAGCGACGCGCACAGCCAGAAGCACAGCGCATTGACCACCAGAATGAAGAGCCCGAGCGTGAGAATCGTGACAGGCAACGTGAGCAGGATCAGCACCGGCCGGAGCACTGCGTTGATGAGCCCGAGCACCAGCGCGACGATCAGTGCAGTGCCGAAACTGCGGATGTGAATCGACGGCACGATGTACGTGATGATCAGGAGGGCAAGCGCATTAACGAGCCAGGTCAGCAGCACAGTCATGTAGAGCTCCTTGTGGGCGGGAAGTCCGCAGTGGGGCCGCGTGAGCGGACGCAGCGCGGCGCAGGATCTGCGCCGCGCTGCCCGCGTTCACATACGTTGAAGCATGATGAACGACGCCGTCGCCCGATTTTTGAATGCGGGCGACGGCGACCGCATTATTAATAGCGGTAGTGGTTCGGCTTGAACGGACCGTTCTTGTCGACGCCGATGTAGCCAGCCTGATCGTCCGACAGCACGGTCAGGTTCGCACCGATGCGCGCCAGATGCAGACGTGCAACCTTTTCGTCGAGCTGTTTCGGCAGCACGTACACCTTGTTTTCGTACTTGTTGCCTTCAGTGAACAGTTCGATCTGGGCGAGCGTCTGGTTCGTGAACGAGTTCGACATCACGAACGACGGGTGACCCGTCGCGCAGCCGAGGTTCACGAGACGGCCTTCAGCCAGCAGGATCACGCGCTTGCCGTCCGGGAAAATGATGTGGTCGACCTGCGGCTTGATGTTGTCCCACTGGTACTGGCGCGTCGACGCCACGTCGATTTCCGAATCGAAGTGACCGATGTTGCAGACGATCGCGTTGTGACGCATCGCCTTCATGTGGTCGTGGCCGATCACGTGGAAGTTGCCGGTCGCCGTCACGAAGATATCGGCCTTGTCGGCAGCGTATTCCATCGTCACGACGCGATAGCCTTCCATCGCCGCCTGCAGTGCGCAGATCGGATCGATTTCCGTGACCCACACGGTTGCGCCCAGACCACGCAGCGATTGCGCGCAGCCCTTGCCCACATCGCCGTAACCTGCGACAACCGCGATCTTGCCCGCGATCATCACGTCGGTTGCGCGCTTGATGCCGTCGACGAGCGACTCACGGCAGCCATACAGGTTGTCGAACTTCGACTTCGTGACCGAATCGTTGACGTTGATCGCCGGGAACGGCAGACGGCCTTCCTTTTCCATCTGATACAGACGGTGCACGCCGGTCGTCGTTTCTTCGGTGACGCCCTTGATGTGAACGAGGCGCTTCGAATACCACGTCGGATCCACATCCAGGTGCGCGGCGATCGACTTGTACAGCGCGGTTTCTTCTTCGTTGGTCGGCGTCGAGATCACCGAGCGGTCCTTTTCAGCCTTCGAACCGAGGATCAGCAGCAACGTCGCGTCGCCGCCGTCGTCGAGGATCATGTTCGCGAATTCGCCGTTCGGCCATTCGAAGATGCGGTGCGAGTATTCCCAGTATTCGTCGAGCGATTCGCCCTTGTACGCGAACACCGGCGTGCCGCCCTTGGCGATGGCTGCAGCAGCGTGATCCTGCGTCGAGAAGATGTTGCACGATGCCCAGCGCACGTCCGCGCCGAGCGCGGTCAGCGTTTCGATCAGCACGCCCGTCTGGATCGTCATGTGCAGCGAACCAGCGATACGCGCGCCCTTCAGCGGCTGCGACGCCTTGTACTCTTCACGCGTCTGCACGAGGCCCGGCATCTCCGTTTCGGCGATGTCGAGTTCCTTGCGGCCCCAGTCGGCCAGCGACATGTCGGCAACGATGTAATCTTTTGAATCTTTGGAATCGTAAACTGCGGCGTTCATCACGCCCTCCTTTCTAAAAATTGACTAGAAATTTGACGTGAGCGCGGTTCGATGCGGTGGGTAAAAAGCGCGAGGCGCATTCTAGCCGTCCGATTGAAGCCTCCGAGCCTGGCGGGCAGCACGCGAATGCAGATTCGCGGTACCCGTCGCAACGCTCCTCGGAGACGAACGGCGATTGTAGCAAATCGAGATGGGTTAGGGATCAACGAAATGCGCCCGAATGTGGGCGCTTCTTGCGCCGTCGCGCCTTCGAACGATGTGTTCGCGGTTTCGCAGGCAATGAAGTACTCGGTCGCTCCGTTATCACGGAGGTCATGTCAGAACGGCAGAAAGCCCAATGCCGGCGCGAGCAGCACCATGACGACGCCCGCGATCATCATCGTCAGGCTGGCGACCACGCCCTCTTCGCTGCCGAGTTCGCGCGCCTTCGCCGTGCCCACGCCGTGGGCCGCCGCACCGAACAGCGCGCCGCGCGCGAGCCGCGTGCGCAGCGGCACGAGCGCCAGCACGATTTCACCGAACAGCATGCCGCAGACGCCCGTCGCGATCACGAAGAGCGCGGTCAGGTCTTTCGGGGCGCCGATCTTGTCGGAGACGGCGAGTGCAAACGGCGTCGAGACGGAACGCGTCATCAGGCTGCGCTGCAGTTCCGGGGACAGATGCAGGAGCTTCGCGAGCGCAAGCGACCCGCCGACCGCGACGATGATCCCGACCGTCACACCGACGGTGAGCGAAATCCAGTGACGCTTCAGCAGATCGCGATATTCATAGATCGGCACCGCGAACGCGACGGTCGCCGGGCCGAGCAGCCACATCAGCCAGCGCGTGTCCTGAAAGTAGACCGGATACGGGATGTGCGCGACCAGCACGATCACGGCCAGCACGACCGGCACGGCGACGAGCGGCGTCAGCCACGGGCTTTTGAAACGTGCGTAGAGATACTTCGACGCGAAGTAGAGCGCCACCGTCATCACGAAGCAGCCGGCGGCGATGAGCCGCGCGGCGTCGTCTGCGAACAGGGATGAGTAGAAGGCGTTCATGGGATGGGCTTCGCGGCTGGGCGGGCTGTATCGGCTGGATTGGCTGGATTGGCGATGTAAAAGTGCGGCGCCGGATCAGGCGCGCGCGGCGAGGCGCGTCACCCGCACGCGGCGCAGCGCGAGACGGCGTTCGAGCCGTGCAGCCTGTTCGACGGCAAACGCAACGGCCACCATCACCATCAACGTGCCCGCCACGACGACAAGCGCCAGACGCCAGCCGTCTTCCTTAAAGAGACCGCCGTACTGAACGGCCGCGACGGCCGCCGGAATGAAGAACAGCAGCATGTCGGACAGCAGCCAGTCGGCGCCGGACTTGATCCAGTTCGTCGGTATACCGCCGGAAAAGAGCAGCGCCAGCATCGCGACGAGGCCGACCACGCCACCCGGCACGGGCAAACCAAGATGGCGCACGATGAAATCGGCGACATACCATACGGCAGCCAGCACGGCGCTTTGCACGGCGATCCGGGCGACGCGCAGCACGCCGGCGGGGGCTGCTTGCGTGGAAAGACGTGTCGTTATCATGGCAATCCCTGGGTGACTTCTGAGTGAAAGTCAGTATAGGGTTCACGTCTTCATAAATATAATGACTTAACATCATCCACTTCATTCCAATCTGGAATCAGGAGTCCCAAAACGTGGAATTGCGCGCGCTCCGTTACTTCGTTGAGGTGGTCAGGCAGCAGAGCTTCACCGTCGCGGCCGAGCAGATGTTCGTCACGCAGCCGACGATCAGCAAGATGGTGAAGTCGCTGGAAGACGAGATCGGCTCGCCGCTTCTGCTGCGCGACGGCCGCCAGATGGTGCTCACCGATGCCGGCCGTATCGTCTATCAGCGCGGCCAGGATGTGCTCGCCGCGCACGCGCAACTGCAGGCCGAGCTGAATGACCTCGGCACGCTCGGCAGCGGTGAGCTGACGATCGGCATTCCGCCGATGGGCGGCTCGCTCTTCACACCCGCGATCGCCGCGTTCCGGCAGCGCTATCCGAAGATCGAGCTGAAACTGTTCGAACAGGGTTCGCGCGCGATCGAAGCCGCGCTGATTTCGGGTGAGCTCGAAATGGGCGGCGTGCTGCTGCCGGTGGATCCGGAGATGATCGAGGTACTGCCGGTCACGCGTCAGATGCTGTGGCTGGTCGCGCGCCGCGGCTCGCGCTGGGACGATGTGCAGCAGGTGCCGCTCGCCGATCTCGCGTCGGAGCCCTTCGTGTTTTACGGTGAAAGTCTCGCGCTCAATGACGTGGTGCTGAACGCGTGCCGCGAGGCGGGTTTCTCGCCGACGATCGTCGGACGCAGCGGGCACTGGGATTTCATGGCGGCGCTGGTGCTGGCCGGCGTCGGCATTGCATTACTGCCCGAGCCGTATTGCCGGCGGCTCGATTCGACGCAGTTCAACTGCCGGCCCGTCGTCGAACCGGCGATTCCGTGGGACATGGCGATCGGCTGGCGGCGCAACGGCTATCTGTCGCACGCGGCGCGGGCGTGGCTTGAAGTCGCGCGCGAGACGCTGCCCGGCCCGAACGGCGACGATTTCATGCATGCGCCGACGCCGGGGATTACGGGGATTCCGGCTTCGGGGTGAGGCGCCGGGCGCGTCCGGCGCGCCACATCACGCCGCAACCGCCGCTATTTCCATCCCCCGCCGCGCCGCTGCCATAAACTCCGCCGCCCGCTCGCCGATCATCACCGTCGGCGAATTCGTGTTGCCGCCGATCAGCGTCGGCATCACCGAAGCATCCACCACCCGCAGACCCGTCACGCCGCGCACGCGCAGCTGCGGATCGACGACCGAGCGCGCATCGCCGCCCATCCGGCAAGTTCCGACCGGGTGATAGATCGTGTCGGCATGCTCGATAATCGTCGCGCGAAGTTGCGCCTCGTTATGTCCGGGATGCGTGTAAAGCTCCCTGCCACCGCACAGCGCAAGCGAAGGCGCATCGAGAATGCGCCGCGAGACGCGCACGCCTTCCACCAGCAGATCGAGATCACGCGAATCGCTGAAAAAGCGCGGATCGATCACCGGCGCGACGCGCGCGTCGCCGCTCGCGAGTGTGACGCTCCCGCGGCTATGCGGACGCAGCACGCACGCGTGCAGCGAATAGCCGTGTCCCCAATGCATGTGCCGGTTGTGATCGTCGACGAGCGCCGCGCAGAAATGCAGTTGCAGATCCGGGCGATCGAGCGTCGGCCGGCTTTTGATGAAACCGCCCGCCTCCGCGACGTTGCTCGACAGCATGCCCTTGCCGTGACGCATGAAGTCCACGAACTGCGGCCCCATTCGCGCGATGCCGCGTAGCGAGATTCCCGTTGGTTCGATCGAGCGCGTGCGTTTGTTGATCGTGAAATCGATGTGATCGATCAGGTTCTGGCCGACGTCCGGCGCATCGTGAACCACCGGCACACCCATCGACTGCAGATGCACCGCCGGCCCGACGCCCGAGCACATCAACAGTTGCGGCGAGTTGAACGCGCCGGCTGCGAGCACGACTTCCGCACGCGCGTCGAGCACTTCGGTCTGCCCGTCGCGCGCCACTTCGACGCCCACCGCCCGCTTGCCCTCGAAGACGACGCGCAGCACGGTCGCATCCGCGATCGTGTGCAGATTCGCGCGCGGCCTGTCATAGACGTAAGCACGCGCGACGCTGCAGCGGCGGCCGTCGCGCTGCGTCACCTGATAGAAGCCGACGCCTTCCTGGTCCGGTCCGTTGAAGTCGTCGTTCTGCCGGAAGCCCGCTTCGACTGCGGCGCGCACGAAGCGCTCTGAGAACCGGTTGCGAAAGCGCAGATCGGAGACGGTGAGCGGACCGTCTGCGCCGTGCAGCGCGTCGGCGCCGCGTTCGTTGCCTTCGGCGCGCCGGAAGTACGGCAGCACATCCGGCCACGACCAGCCGTCGCAGCCCATCTGCGCCCAGTCGTCGTAATCGAGCGGATGGCCGCGCGTGTAGATCATCGCGTTGATCGCGCTCGATCCGCCGAAGCCGCGTCCGCGCGGCTGATATCCGCACCGGCCGCCGAGGCCCGGCTGAGGGGTCGTCTCGTAGCCGTAGTTGGTTTTCAGCCTGAACGGCACGAGGGCGGCGACGCCGACCGGCATGTTGACGAAGAGATTGCGTTTCGTGTGAGGGCCGGCCTCGATCAGCGCGATCGACGCGTCGGGACAGCTGTCTGCAAGCCGGCTCGCCAGCGCGCAGCCGCCAGAGCCCGCACCAACGATGATGTAGTCGTATTGCATCCGCTCCTCCTGGTGGGCCGCGTTGCCCGCGGCGCCTGTCTCGTGCACACTTGTCTGCGCGTGTTTCTGCGCATTGTAGGGAGCCTGCCGGACGGACGGCGCGATCGCGTCAGAGCGATCCCTCTAAACGAAACACCACCCGCGCCCCTATGATGAAAAGCTGCTGTCGGCATTCATCATCACGGCGGCGCAGCATTCAGACACCGCACAGAATGCGTCGCCGCTCGCCACGTAGCGCAGCACGCGTCAATAAAACGTAGACCCGGAAACAGACCCGGACATGCATCCGGTGAACGGAGACAGCAGATGGAACTGCGCAGCCTCGGCAAGACCCATGACGTGACCAATCAGGTCCCGCCACTCGCAGACTACAACCTCTTCGCAAGCGACGCCGCGCTGACGGCCGCCGTCGACCGCGAAGGCGCGGCGTGGCATCGTGAGGCGTTGCAGCGTCATGGCGCAGCGCTTTCCGCACCCGATGTCCTCGCGCTCGCCGAACTCGCGAACCGTCACACGCCTGAACTCTTCACTCACTCGCCGCGCGGCGAACGCATTGACGCGCTGGAGTTTCATCCGGCGTGGCACAGCCTGCTCGCGCTCTTGCGTCGCGAAGGGCTGCACGCGCTGCCGTTTTCCGATCCGCAGAAAGGTGCGATGGTTGCGCGCTGCGCCGGCTACTTTCTGCACGCGCAACTCGAATCCGGCTCGCTCTGCCCGCTAACGATGACGTTCGCCAGCATTCCCGTGCTACAACGCGAACCCGCGCTGTTCGACACACTGCGCGACAAGCTGTACACGCGCGAGCACGACCCGCGCGACCTGCCGCTCACGCAGAAGAAGTCGATGATGATCGGCATGGGCATGACCGAGAAACAGGGCGGCTCGGACGTGCGCAGCAACCAGACGCGCGCGTTCGCAACCGAGGGCGGCGGCGGTCGCGGCGCCGCGTACCGGCTCGTCGGACACAAATGGTTCTTCTCGGCGCCGCAGTGCGACGCGCATCTCGTGCTCGCACGCACCGACGTTCACGAAGGCCTGTCGTGCTTCTTCGTGCCGCGTTTCGCACCTGACGGCAGCAAGAATGCCGTCCAGATCCAGCGTCTGAAAGACAAGCTCGGCAACAGATCGAACGTGAGCAGCGAAGTCGAATTCTTCGATGCGCACGGCATCATGATCGGCGACGAAGGACGTGGCGTGCCGACCATCATCGAAATGGCGAACTACACGCGGCTCGACTGCGTCATCGGCAGCGCCGCGTTGATGCGCGCGGCGCTCGTGCAGGCGATCCATCATGCGCGACATCGCAGCGCGTTCGGCAAACATCTCGTCGACCAGCCGTTGATGCGCAATGTCCTTGCCGATCTCGCGCTCGAATCGGAAGCGGCCACGGTCCTGTTCATGCGCCTCGCGCGCGCATTCGAAGACACGAGCAACACACCCGAAGAGCGCGCCTGGCGACGCATCGTCACGCCCGCATCCAAGTTCTGGGTCTGCAAGCGTGCGCTCGAATTCACCGGCGAGGCGATGGAAGTCTGGGGCGGCAATGGTTACGTCGAAGAAGGCCCGATGGCGCGTTTCTATCGCGAAGCGCCGGTCAATTCGATCTGGGAAGGATCCGGCAACGTGATGTGCCTCGACGTGCTGCGCGCGATGGAACGCGAGCCCGACGCAGCGCAGGCCTTGCTCGCTACATGGCGCGCGACGGCGCAGCAAGCCAGTCCTGCGCTCGGCAAGGCGCTCGACAACCTTTCAGCAACGCTCGGCACCGCGCCCGACCGGCGCGAAGCCAGCGCACGCCGCATCGCGCAGCAGATCGTGCTCACCGCGCAGGCGACGCTGCTCGTGCAGCACGCGCCCGCAGCCATCGCCGACGCGTTCATCGCCACGCGTCTCGCCCAGGGTTGCGGCGACAGCGGGCGCGTCTACGGCACCTTGCCTGCTGCATTCGATCACGCGGCGATCATCGAGCGCGCATTCCCGGCGTGATCCTCGTCAACCCGTTTCAAATCAAACAAAAAGACGGCCACACCCGGACCGCCTCAAAGGCATCGAGGGAGAGACACCATGAAAAACGATCTGCCTGACGTCGCGGCGCTCGAAGCGCTGCTGCGCGAACAGCGGCATGCTTACCTGCGCGCGCCGTATCCGTCGTGGGAAACGCGCGCCGCGCATCTGAAGTCGCTGCGTACGATGCTGCTCGACAACCGCGACGCGCTCGCCGAAGCGATGAACGCCGACTTCGGCAATCGCGCGAAAGAGGAAGTGCTGCTCGCGGAATTCCTGCTCGTGAAAGGTGAGATCGATGGCGCGCTGCGGCACGGCAAACGCTGGATGAAATCGCAGCGGCGCAGTACGAACAAATGGCTGCTGCCCGCGCGCGTGAAGGTGGTGCCGCAACCGCTAGGCGTCGTCGGCATCATTGCGCCGTGGAACTATCCGGTGCTGCTGGCGGCCGGCCCGCTCATCAGCGCGCTGACCGCCGGCAACCGCGCGATCATCAAGATGTCGGAACTGACGCCGCGCACGTCGGCGCTCTTCGAACAGCTGGTCGCGCAGACGTTTCCGCGCGACCAGGTTGCCGTCGTGAACGGCGACGCTGCATTTGCCGCCGCGTTCAGCGCGCAGCCGTTCGATCATCTGCTGTTCACCGGTTCGACGCAGGTCGGCCGACACGTGATGCGCGCCGCCGCCGACAACCTCACGCCCGTCACGCTCGAACTCGGCGGCAAGTCGCCGGCGATCGTCGGGCCGCATGCGCGCTTCGACTATGCGGTGGACAGCCTCGTCACCGGAAAGACGCTCAACGCCGGTCAGACCTGCGTCGCGCCGGACTACGTGCTGGTGCCGCGCGGCCGCGAGCAGGCGTTCATCGACCGCGCCCGCGTGCAGATGTCGAAGCTGTACCCCGATTTCGCGCGCAACCGCGATTACACGTCGATCATCTCAGCGCGCCATTTCGAGCGACTGCAGCGGCTCGCCGATGAAGCAGCGGCGGCCGGTGCGCAGTTGCATGAACTCACCGACACGCCAGGCGACGCGACCTCGCGCCGCTTTCCGCTCGTCGCGGTGACGAATGCGCCCGATGAATCGGCGCTGATGCAGGAGGAGATTTTCGGGCCGCTACTGCCCGTCGTTCCGTACGACACGCTCGACGACGCCATCGCGTACATCAACGCGCGTCCGCGGCCTCTATCGCTCTATCTCTACGACGACGATGCCGCCACGATCGAACGCGTCACGCACGAAACGATCGCGGGCGGCATGGCGATCAACGAAACGCTGATGCATCTGGCGTGCGAGAGCCTGCCGTTCGGCGGCGTCGGTGCAAGCGGGATGGGCGCGTATCACGGCTACGAAGGCTTCGTGACCTTTTCGAAGATGAAGCCGGTGTTGCAGCAGGGACGCCTGAATGCGCGTGCGCTCGTCGCGCCGCCTTACGGCAGGGTCTTCAACGCGCTGATCAAGTTGATGATGCGGTTCTAGCGCGAAGACGGTCCGCCGTTGCGGCTTCCCGTCTGGGCCGAGGCATAAGCAGCCAGCGGTTCGACGGCGGTGCCGGGCGCGTCATCGGCGGCGCCGCTTTCCAGCCGGTGCAGCCACGCGAGCAGTTCCGCCACCGCCTGATACAGCTGCGGCGGAATGCGCGCGTCGATGTCGACCTGCATCAGCAGCGACACCATTTCCGGCGCTTCGTGCACGTACAGGCCGGCTTCCTTTGCGCGCTGCACGATCATGTCGGCGACGAGACCGTAGCCCTTCGCGATCACGCGCGGCGACGGATCGCCACCGTTCGCGTCATAGACCAGCGCCGCCGCGCTCTTGCGATGCGTGCGGCTCATGACAGATCCCAGTCGTAACCGGCATTCGACGGCGTAGCCGCGTGTGCCGAGGCGGCTGCCCGCGCCGCCGCACTGGCTTCTTCGCCCGCTGCTGCGGCCGAGCGCGCATACGCGCTCGTCGCCTGCGCCGCGCTGGCTGCCGCGCCATTCACGCCGCCGGCCGCCGCGCCACCGATCTCGCGAATCGACAGCGCGCTCAGATCGATCCCGGCCGCCGCCAGCCGCTGACGGAACATCTCGCCCTGCGCGGCAAGCCTCGCGGCGCCGCCGGGGCTCGCCTGCACCCGCACCATCAACTGGGTGCCGTTCAACGTCAGGTCGGCGTCGACGGTGCCGAGCGACGGCAGCGACAGGGTCAGCCGCGTGCGCCACGGATACGGCTCGTCGCCCTCCGCGCCGCCACCGCCGCGATGCCATTCGTCGCCGTCCTGTTCGATCGTCCAGTCGAGCCGCGCGCCCGGCCACGCTTCGCCAGTCCAGCGAAACTGGCCCGTTGCGAGCAGATCGAGCTGCTGGCGCACGAGCGGAATCGTCGCGGGATGGATCGACGCGGCCAGCTGCTGCGGCGTATTGGCCGCATTCGCACCGGACGCGTCGCTCGGGGATGTATGCAGCAGCGACCGCAGCGACTGCGTCGAGGTCGGGAACGCGTCGTCAGCGGCAATTTCGCGCGCGACGAACCGTGCGGCCTGCGGCGCCGGGCCGTCGGCCGCGCCACGCAACATAGCCTGGTTGCCGCCGGACAGCGGATTCTGGCTCAGCGCCCCCACCGCGCGACCCTGAAGAGGTGCGCCCGACGCCCACGGCTGCGCGGACGCATCGGCGTCTCCGGTCCAGTCGAGCGGCAGTTGAGCGGTCGCGTCGGCTAGCCGGTTTTGCGGTTCACTGGCGAGCGACGCGGGCGTGCGCTGCCCCGAAAGCCACTGCGCCAGATGCGATTCATAGAACAACCCACTTTCGGCGACCGTGCGCTGGAGCGCCGCCGCCAGCGCTGCGACCGGCAACGGCGATGCAACCACGCTCGCCGCAGCGGCGCCCGTTGCGGCGTTAGCGGCAGCGTTGCCACCCGCCGCAGCCGGTGCCGAAGCCGACCCGGCTGCCGAACCCGAACCCGAACCCGAAGCCGAAGCCGGCGTATCGAACAACGGCAACGGCATGCCTTCAAACGCGACATCGAGCGCTGGCGCAGCGGCCCACACAGGCGTCTGGCCGACGACAGCGGGCGTCGCATCGCCGCCCGAGCGCGCGATTGCGTCGAGCGTGAGCGCGACGGCGGACAGCGCCGTCTGCGCGGAAGCTTGTGGTGTGGTGGGTGCGGCGGGCAACGCGCCGCCGGGCGTAACCGGCGTATCGACGGTGAGCGCGGAGGCGCCCGCCTGCGAAGTCGCGACGTCGGCTCTCGGGCCGACCGAGAGGAGGCTGTCGACGCGGCTTGCCAGCAGCGAAGCCACAGCCGTGTCGATTCCGTTCATGCCGATTCCTCTCGCGCGCTTGTGGCGCGTGGTCATCGGTGGCGATGCGCCCCGACGACCGTGCGGGTCGATAAAAACGCGCTCAGCGCGCCTGGTAAAGTTCCTTCAGCACGCTGGCCGGACGTGTCGCAGCGAACAGCGCCGACAGCTTCGCCATGCGCGGATTCGCGAGATCGCGGATCGCGGCGTCGTCGGCGAGGATGCGGCGGATCAACTCGTATTTGCGTGCGCGTTCGGCATCGTCGAGCTTCACACCGTCTTCTGCGTGCTTCAGCCCGTCAACGAGTTGACGATATTCACCCTGCAACACCACGAGGTCATTCCAGAGCGCGTGGCGCGCTGCCATCAACATCCGGTCGGAAATCGCTGCGATCGCCTCGTAGCGGGCGAAATATTCTGCGTTCGATGTCATCTCGTGGTTTCAGCGGACGACTGTGTCGCCATCCGCGCGATCTCCGGGGCAATCCCGATCCAGGCTTCTTCGAGCGTGGCCAGCAATCCGTCGACTTCGACGAGCATGGCTTCGCTCTGCTTAATGTTGGCGTCCAGCAAGCGGCGCGCCATGTAGGTGTACAGCCCGTCGAGCCGCTCCGCGATCTCGCCACCGGCTTCAAGATTGAGCGACTGCTGCAATCCGCTGCCGATGATCTCGATCGCCTTGCCGATCGCTTCCCCCCGCGCCTGGATGTTGCCCTGCTGCAGGTGCATGCGCGCCTGCGCAATCGCCTGACGCGCGCCCTGGTACAGCATCACGATCAGACGATGCGGACTGGCGCCCATCACCCCTGTTTCGACGCCGACGCGCGCATAGGCATTGGCTCCAGCGTGTCCTTGGGAAAACATCGGCGCTCCTCCTGTGTGATGCTGATTGCGGATATCGGGCGGATTGTCGCGAGGCGTCACCGCCCGCGATCCGTCATCCCTGTATCCGGGTTATCGGATTACGAGAGGAAAGCTTTAGCCCACAGGGGAGCGGCCGGGGCTCAGACCGCCGTCTGCATGATCTCGTTGTAGGCCGAGACCAGCTTGTTGCGGACCTGCAGGCCGAACTGGAAGCCCACATTGGCCTTCTGCATGTCGACCATCACATCGTTTAGCGATACGTTGGGCGCGCCGATTTCGAAGGCATGCGCCTCGCCGATCGAGGTTTGCTGGTCGCGGCTGATCTTGTCGATCGACGCTTTCAGCGCCGAAGCGAAGTTGCCGGTCGTGGCTGCGCCGGACTCCGATGCGACCGGGGCGGCGCCGCCGGCGGCCTGCGCGGCCATCGACTGCATCTGCTGTAGCGCCGACAAAAGCGGGCTCACGGGCAAAGTCATGTTGTCTCCAGAAGAAGGAAAATCGGCGTGCCAAGGCGTGCCGATCTGGAGTGAAGCATAGCAGCGGCCCTTTTTCGAAAGACTTGAAAGTAGGGGGAAAACCCGGCTCTATTCGACCAATCAGGTTGCACCCGGGTGGGGATAATCCCTAACGTGAAAGTCTCTGCCCCTGCGCCCGTCAAGCCCGACGCGGCGGGCCGGAGCAGGACTCAAGGCATCCCGGAGATACCCGACGCATGGATTCGTCAGCCAACTCTTTGATCACCCCCGACGCCCGCATGGGCCTCGCTGGCGCACAGGCCGGCGCAGCCGGTGCCGGCCAGGCAGGCGCAGCGGACCTCGGTGGCGGCCTCGGCGGCAATTTTTCGCAGCGTCTGTCGTCGTTCCCGTCGTCGCTCACGCAGATGCGCGGCAACCCGCGTGCGCCGCTGATCTTCGCGGTCGCGCTGCTGGTGGCCATCGTCGCGGGCCTCGTGCTCTGGTCAAGGGCGCCGGACTACAAGGTGCTCTACAGCAACCTGTCGGACCGCGACGGCGGCGCGATCATCAATGCGCTCCAGACCGCGAACATCCCGTACAAGTTCAGCGAAACCGGCGGCGCGATCCTCGTGCCGGCCGATCAGGTCCATGAAATGCGCCTGCGGCTCGCGTCGCAAGGTCTGCCGAAAGCGGGCTCGGTGGGCTTCGAGCTGATGGACAACCAGAAATTCGGCATCAGCCAGTTCGCCGAGCAGATCAACTACCAGCGCTCGCTCGAAGGCGAACTCCAGCAGACGATCGAATCGATCTCGTCGGTGAAGTCGTCGCGCGTGCATCTGGCGATTCCGAAGCCTTCCGTGTTCGTACGCGATCACGAAGCGCCGTCGGCCTCCGTGCTCGTCAACCTGTATCCGGGCCGCATGCTCGACGAAGGCCAGGTCGTGGCGATCACGCATATGGTTTCGTCGGCGGTGCCGGACATGCCGGTGCGCAACGTGACGATCGTCGACCAGGACGGCAACCTGCTGACGCAGCCCGCTTCCGGCACCGGCCTCGACGCGACGCAGCTCAAATTTGTCCAGCAGATCGAGCGCAACACGCAGCAGCGCATCGACGCGATCCTCGCTCCGCTGTTCGGCTCCGGCAACGCGCACTCGCAGGTCAGCGCCGACGTCGATTTCTCGAAGGTCGAGCAGACGTCCGAGAACTACGGCCCGAACGGCAATCCGCAGCAGGCGGCCGTGCGCAGCCAGCAGTCGAGCACGGCAACGGAAATGACGCAGGGTGGCGCGTCGGGCGTGCCGGGCGCGCTGTCGAACCAGCCGCCGCAGCCGGCTTCCGCACCGATCACGGCGAGCGCGAACGGCGCGAGCGGCGTGAGCACGACGCCGCTCAGCGACCGCAAGGATTCGACGACCAACTACGAGCTCGACAAGACGGTGCGCCACTACGAGCAGCCGATGGGCGGCGTGAAGCGTCTGTCGGTGGCGGTGGTGGTCAACTATCTGCGCACCGTCGACGCGAAGGGCCACGTCACGATGCAGCCGCTGACCGCCGACAAGCTCGATCAGGTCAACCAGCTGGTGAAGGACGCGATGGGCTACGACGCGAAGCGCGGCGACTCGGTGAACGTCGTCAACAGCGCGTTCTCGACCGAAATCGACCCGAACGCGAACCTGCCGTGGTGGCGCACGCCGGAGATGATCGCGCTGGCGAAGCAGATCGCAACGTACGCAGGCATTGGTCTCGTGGCGCTGTTCCTGTACTTCGTGATGGTGCGCCCGGCGATGCGCCGCGCGTTCCCGCCGCCTGAGCCGGTCGTCGCCGCGTTGCCTTCGCCGGATGAACCGGTGCTGCTCGACGGCCTGCCATCGCTGGAAAAGGCGGCCGCCGCGGATGACTCGGAAAACGACCTGCTCTCGTTCGAAAGCGAGAAGCACAAATATGAACGGAACCTGGAATTCGCGCGCAATATCGCGCGCCAGGATCCGAAGATCGTAGCGACTGTTGTCAAGAGCTGGGTGTCCGATGAGCGCTGAAGGCGTAGTGAAGAGCGCCCTCCTGCTGATGTCGATCGGCGAGGAAGAGGCTGCGCAGGTATTCAAGTTCCTCGGACCGCGCGAGGTGCAAAAGATCGGCGTCGCGATGGCGTCGCTGAAGAACATCACACGCGAACAGATCGACGAAGTGTTGCACGAGTTCATCAAGGAAGCCGAGCAGCACACGGGTATGTCGCTCGATTCGAGCGACTACATCCGCTCGGTGCTGACGAAGGCGCTCGGCGACGACAAGGCCGGCGCGATCATCGACCGGATCCTGCAGGGCAGCGACACGAGCGGCATCGAAGGTCTCAAATGGATGGATTCGGCTGCAGTCGCCGAACTCATCAAGAACGAGCATCCGCAGATCATCGCGACGATCCTCGTCCACCTGGACCGCGATCAGGCGTCGGAAATCGTCGCGTGCTTTACGGAACGTCTGCGTAACGACGTGCTGCTGCGGATCGCGACGCTCGACGGCATCCAGCCGACGGCGCTGCGCGAACTCGACGACGTGCTGACCGGCCTCCTGTCCGGCAGCGATAACCTGAAGCGCAGCCCGATGGGCGGCATCCGCACGGCGGCGGAAATTCTCAACTTCATGTCGAGCAACCATGAAGAAGGGGTCATCGAGAACGTTCGGCAATACGACGCGGAACTCGCCCAGAAGATCATCGACCAGATGTTCGTCTTCGAAAATCTGCTCGAGCTCGAAGACCGCGCGATCCAGCTGCTGCTCAAGGAAGTCGAGTCCGAAGCGCTCATCATCTCGCTCAAGGGCGCGCCGCCTGCGCTGCGCCAGAAGTTCCTGTCGAACATGTCGCAACGCGCCGCGGAACTGCTCGCGGAAGACCTCGATGCACGCGGCCCGGTGCGCGTCTCGGAAGTCGAGACGCAGCAACGCCGCATCCTGCAGATCGTGCGCAGCCTGGCGGAAAGCGGCCAGATCGCGATCGGCGGCAAGGCGGAAGATGCTTATGTCTGATCAGGACTCCGTGCGCAAGGAAAGCCTCTCGGCCTACCAGCGCTGGGAGATGGCCTCGTTCGACCCGGTGCCGGAACCGGAGCCGGTCGACGACGGCGCCTTCGAAGCCGAACTCCAGCGCCTGCGCGACGCCGCGCATGCACACGGCGTCGCGTCCGGCCACGTGGCCGGACAGGCGCTCGGCTATCAGGCCGGCTACGACCAGGGTTACGCGCAGGGTCTTGAACAGGGCCGTGTCGAGTCGCACGCCGAAGCGGCGCGGCTTGCGGCCATCGCTGATACGTTCTCCGCCGCACTGGGCGGCGCACGGGGCGAAATCGCCGACACGCTCGTCGCGCTCGCGCTCGACATCGCGCAGCAGGTCGTCCGCCAGCACGTGCAGCACGATCCGACCGCGCTGATCGCCGCCGCCCGCGAAGTGCTGGCGACGGAGCCCGCGCTGGTCGGCGCGCCGAGCCTGATCGTCAGCCCGTCGGATCTGCCGGTTGTCGAAGCCTATCTGCTCGAAGAACTTCAGGCGCGCGGCTGGACCGTGCGCACCGATCCTTCGGTGGAGCGCGGCGGCTGCCGCGCGCACGCCAGCACGGGCGAAGTGGATGCCGGCATCGGCACCCGCTGGGAACGCGTCGCGGCTGCTCTTGGCAAGGTGAGCACATGGTGAAGCCGACGCTCGCCGAAATCGAATCCAGCGACCTGACGCCGCTCGAGCGTGAACTCGCGCTGGCGTCGTTCGGCGCGCCCGAGGCTAAACCGGCCGCGGCCGCTGCGGCGGCAACCGCAACGGGCCGCAAATCCCGTGAAGCGGCGCCGGCTTTCGTACCGGATCCGGCGCTCGAACAGAATGTCCATTTCCAGTCGTGGCGCGCGCAACTCGATGGCCTGCGCACGCGCAACGCGATCGCCCGGCCGCTGCGCGCCTGCGGTCGCCTCACGCGCGCCGCCGGGCTGGTGCTCGAAGCGGTCGGCCTGCGTCTGTCGGTGGGCTCCGAAGTGATGATCGAACTGCCGGCCGGCAGCCCGATCGCGTTTGCCGAAGCGGAAGTCGTCGGCTTTGCGGGCGACAAGCTGTTCCTGATGCCGACCACCGAAGTCCACGGTCTGCTGCCCGGTGCACGCGTCTATCCGCTCGAAAGCGCGCCGATCGCCGATCCGATGGCTGGCGCGAAGCGTCTGCCGGTCGGCTGGGAACTGCTTGGTCGCGTGGTCGATGCGTCGGGCCGTCCGCTCGACAGTCTCGGCCCGATCGGCGCGGTGAACGACGCGCCGCTGTCTGCGCCGTCGATCAACCCGCTGCATCGCGAGCCGATCCATAAGGTGCTCGACGTCGGCGTGCGCGCGATCAATTCGCTGCTGACCGTCGGACGTGGCCAGCGGATGGGGCTCTTCGCAGGCTCGGGCGTCGGTAAATCGGTGCTGCTCGGCCAGATGGCGCGCTACACGAGCGCCGAAGTGATCGTGATCGGCCTGATCGGCGAACGCGGCCGCGAAGTGAAGGAATTCATCGAACAGATTCTCGGCGACGAAGGCCGCGCGCGTTCCGTTGTCGTGGCGGCGCCCGCCGACGTTTCGCCGCTCTTGC
The DNA here is from genome assembly GCF_050436625.1 of Paraburkholderia sp. GAS334. Classification (NCBI taxonomy): domain Bacteria; kingdom Pseudomonadati; phylum Pseudomonadota; class Betaproteobacteria; order Burkholderiales; family Burkholderiaceae; genus Paraburkholderia; species Paraburkholderia sp. GAS334. Next base: position 94,131 of record NZ_JBNDMO010000013.1, read on the forward strand.
GGATGCAGGGCGCGGCGTACGCGACCTCACTCGCTGAATATTTCCGCGATCAGGGCAAGCACGTGCTGCTGCTGATGGATTCGCTGACGCGTTTCGCGATGGCACAGCGCGAGATCGCGCTGGCCGTTGGCGAACCGCCGGCGACCAAGGGTTATCCGCCTTCCGTGTTTGCGAAGCTGCCGGCGCTCGTCGAGCGCACGGGCAACGGTCCGGCAGGCGGCGGCTCGATTACCGCGTTCTATACCGTGCTGACCGAAGGTGACGACCAGCAGGATCCGATCGCCGATTCCGCGCGCGCGATTCTCGACGGCCACATCGTGCTGTCGCGTCAGCTTGCAGAATCCGGCCACTATCCGGCGATCGATATCGAAGCGTCCATCAGCCGTGCGATGACCGCGCTGATCGACGACGCGCATCTCGACCGGACACGTCTTTTCAAGCAGATGCTGTCGCGCTACCAGCGCAACCGCGATCTGATCAATGTCGGCGCTTATTCGAGCGGGCGTGACCAGGTGCTCGATCGTGCGATTGCGCTGTATCCGCGCATGGAAGCGTTCCTGCAACAGGGTTACCGCGAGAGTGCCGGCTTCGAGCCAAGCCTCGCGATGCTCGACGCACTGTTCGAATAGGGAGACCGGCGATGTCAAAACACTTTCCGATCAAGACGCTGATTGGCCTCGCGCAGGACGACGTCGACACCGCCGCACAACGCCTCGGACGTGTGCAGCGCGAGCGCGGCGAGATCGAGGCACAGCTGGATTCGCTCGTGCAGTATCGCGACGAATATCACCGGCGTTTCACAACGACGGCGCAATCTGGCATGCCTGCCGGCAACATGCGCAATTTCCAGGCATTCATCGACACGCTCGACGCCGCGATCCAGCAGCAGCGCGGGCTGCTTGCCGCCGCGACAGCGCGCGTCGAGGCGGCGAAGCCGGAATGGCAGCGTCAGAAGCAGAAGCTGGGCTCTTATGAAGTACTGAAGGCGCGCGGCGATGCTGCCGAAGCGACGCAGACCGCGCGTCGCGAGCAGCGTGACGCCGACGAACACGCAGCACGCATTCTCCGGATGCGCGTAGAAGGCGTCTGACGCCACCGCGCCTGACTGACACGAACACACAGGATCACGCATGTCGCCACTCTCACTCATCAATTCGCTGATCGGCGCGACCAATGGCGGGACGTCGGGCGGATCGTCCACGGCATCGGGCGGCAGCGCGCTGCCGTTCGCGCAGACGCTGCAGCAGAGCATCGACTCGCAGAACAATGCGGCGAAGGCGCCAGTTAGCCAGCCGCAGTCTTCGTCGCAGTCACAGTCGTCGTCATCGTCTTCTTCGGATTCGTCGTCTTCCGCGTCGTCGTCTTCGCCGTCTTCTGCTTCGTCTTCGTCGGCCACTTCGAGCGTGCATGACGCGTCGACGCCGGCCGATGCATCGAAAGACACGAGCGCGAGCGCAACGAACGGCAAGCAGGGTACGGACAGCACGACCAGAACGGACGCGTCGACGGGCACCAGCGCGCAGACCGCTGCTGGCGACGGCACCGGCAAGACCATCGACGCGAACACGAAGCCGCAAGCAAACGCGAACGCACCGACGACGCCGGCCGCAACTGCCGTAGCGGCTGCGGCTGCGGCAGCGGCGGCTGCAGCAGCGGCGGCGGCTGGCGCTCAGGCGCAGGCAAGCGCCGCGATGGACACGGCGGCAACGAAGGCTGCCGACGCCCTCCCGGCCGACGTCACCGCAGCGGCGACGACTGCCGCGACCAGCACGCTGGCGACGAGCGCCGTGACCATCGGCAAGAAGCTGGCGTCGCTCGATCCGAAGTCGGTCCAGGATGCATTGCAGGCGGCGCTTGCTGCGCTGTCGAACGGCCAGGGTGCGGTCGCGACGCCGGCAACGGCGACTGCGGGTGCATCGAATGCGTCCACAGCGGGCGCGGGTACAGGCGCCGATGCGGGCCTGGGCGCACGCGGCGTGGGTGCGGGCAAGGGTCTCGCGGCGGGCGCATCGTTTGCCGACGGAAAGGGCGCGAAGGGTGACGGCGCGAAGCCGACGGTGGCGAACGCCGCGACGACAGCGACGACGGACACGCTGGCTGCGCGCAGTGCTGCTGACGCACTGGCGGCTGCGAGCACGGGCAGCGCGCCGGACAGCTTTGCCGCGTTGAAGAGCACCGCTGATGCGGCGAGCGCGAGCCTTGCGGCGACGCAGGCGGCGACGGCTGCGGCGGCATCGAGCGCGGTGGCACAGACGTCGAATCCGGCTGCGGTTGCTGCGGCGAGCACGGCGCTGGCGCCGCAGGTCGGCACGCCTGACTGGGAAGAGGCGTTGGGGCAGAAGGTGGTGTTTCTGTCGAATGCACACCAGCAGACGGCGGAGCTCACGCTCAACCCGCGTGACCTGGGACCGCTTCAGGTCGTGCTGCAGGTTGCCGATAACCATGCACATGCGTTGTTTGTTTCACCGCATCAGCAGGTGCGGGAGGCGGTGGAAGCTGCGCTTCCTAAATTGCGCGAGGCTATGGAGCAAGGGGGGATTGGGCTTGGTAGCGCCAGCGTGAGTGATGGGTTTGCGCGGCAGACTGGGCAAGAGGGGAGTGGCGCCTCGGGCGGCGGGCGGGGTGGTTCTTCGTCTGGTGGGGCTTTTGCCTCCGGCGGGGAGGGTGGGTCTGAGAGTTCTGTTGCTGCGGTGCCTGTTCGGCGGACTGTTGGGCTTGTGGATACGTTTGCCTGATTTTTCGTTTTTTCGTTTTTCTGGTTTGTTTTTTTTGGCCTTTCCTTGTTTTCATGTCGGTCTATTGGCGTTGCCCCTGTGCGGGGCGGCACCTACTTTTCTTTGTCCTTGCCAAAGAAAAGTAGGCAAAAGAAAGGCGCCGAAAACTCGTCCGTTCCAGGGTGTGTCGCTGCCGGGGAATGGCACCCCATGAAGTGTCGCCCCCGCACAGAAACGATATAGGTCCGCGCACGAGAACGTCTCCCGCACAGTACCGCCCGTGACAAGGCACTCATCCACCCCACTCCGCACTGCGTGCGTCGCGGATGGGTTCGCCAGACCGCAGCATGGTTGCGTTAGCTCACTTCGCCGCACGCGCGCAGCGCGGCGCAGCGATGACGGCGCAAGCGGTCGGCGGCGGAGTCGGTCAGGACCGCACGTACGCAAGCGGCTACGTGGGAGCTATGCCGTCGGTGACGTGACGTGATGTAACGTGACGTGAAGGTTATGCCGCTCGGCGACGCAACGCGGAGCCGGGTGGATGAGTCCTTTGTCACGAAGTGTGCTGTGCGAGGGATCCGATCGTGCGCGGGCCGATGCCGGGTGAAATGTGGGGGCGACACCTCATGGGGTGCCGTTCCCCGTGTGTCACACAGCCCGGAAGAACTGAGTTTTCGGCGCCTTTCTTTTGCCTACTTTTCTTTGGCAAGGACAAAGAAAAGTAGGTGCCGCCCCGCACAGGGGCGACGCCAATAGACCGACATGGCCACAAGGAAAGGCCAACAAAAAAACCAAAGGCAAGGAACGACCGAACCCAAGTCAGATCCTGGAAAAAAACAAAACCCCACACAGAGAAAACCTGAAAAAGCCCGAACGGGCAAAGACCTGAGCTAACCCCGATTCCTCCTTCTTTTCGACCCATCGCAAGCCTGGAAGAAACCCGAAAATCCAACCTACAGCATTGAGGCAATCTGAAACCCCATGGCAACCACGACCGCAAACCAGCAAGCTATCGCGCAGCCGGCCTCTCCGGGCCTCATCAAGCGCATCCTCGTGATCCTGCTGATCGTACTGGTCGCGGCCGGCGCCGCCGGTGCGGCCACCTGGTTCTTCATGTCGAAGCGCGCCCCGGCGCCGACGTCGTCCGCCGCTCCGGCACTGACGCCCGCTCCCGTGTTCTTCCCGCTCGAAGCGCTCACCGTGAACCTGCAATCGGATGACGGCCAGCAGCACTTCCTGCGCATCGGTCTGACGCTCAAGCTCGCCGACGAGGCCACGAAGGAACACCTCACCGAACACCTGCCGGAAATCCGCAGCCGCGTTCTGCTCGCACTGTCGAACAAGCATCCGGAAGAACTCCAGACCCTCGATGGCAAACACGCGCTCGCCAAAGAACTCGAAACGCTGATCGAACAGCCGACCGAAACCGGCGGCCAGCCCGCACACGTCTCCGACGTGCTGTTCACCGAATTCGTCGTGCAGTGACGCGCTCTCGCGTAGCTGCCACCAATAACCGTCACGGGACGCACGAGGAATAGGATGGGCCACGAAGAGTTCATGTCCCAGGAGGAGGTCGATGCCCTCCTCAAGGGCGTCACCGGTGAATCCGATTCGGAATCCGATTCCGCGGAACGTACCGGCGTCCGCTCGTACAACATCGCAACGCAGGAACGTATCGTTCGCGGCCGGATGCCCGGCCTCGAAATCATCAATGACCGCTTCGCACGTCTCCTGCGCGTCGGCATTTTCAACTTCATGCGGCGCACGGCGGAAATCTCCGTCGGCCCGGTGAAGGTGCAGAAGTACAGCGAATTCACCCGCAATCTGCCAATCCCGACGAACCTGAACCTCGTCCACGTGAAGCCGCTGCGCGGCACGTCGCTGTTCGTGTTCGATCCGAATCTGGTGTTCTTCGTCGTCGATAACCTGTTCGGCGGCGATGGCCGTTTCCATACGCGCGTCGAAGGCCGGGATTTCACGCAGACCGAGCAACGCATCATCGGCAAGCTGCTCAACCTCGTGTTCGAGCACTACACGGCTTCGTGGCGGAACGTGCGCCCGCTGCAGTTCGAATTCGTGCGCTCGGAAATGCACACGCAGTTCGCCAACGTCGCGACGCCGAACGAAATCGTCATCGTCACGCAGTTCTCGATCGAGTTCGGTTCGACGGGCGGCACGCTGCACATCTGCATGCCGTACTCGATGATCGAACCGATCCGCGACACGCTGTCGTCGCCGATCCAGGGCGAAGCGATGGATATCGACCGCCGCTGGGTGCGCGTGCTGTCGCAACAGGTTCAGACCGCAGAAGTGGAACTGACAGCCAACCTCGCCAGTATTCCGGTGACGTTCGAACAGATCCTGAATATGCGCAAGGGCGACGTGCTGCCGGTCAACATCCCCGAAAACCTCACGGCAAAAGTCGATGGCGTGCCGGTGATGGAATGCGGCTACGGAATTTTCAATGGTCAGTACGCGTTGCGGGTCCAGAAAATGATCAGCGCAGCCGACACGATGAAGGAAGGTGGATATGAGTGAGCTGAACCCCACGCCGGAGAAAGAACTGCCCGCCGGCGAGCCGCAACTGGCCGCAGCAGCCGCGGCAGCAGCTGAAGTCACAGCCGAAGAAGACGAAATTGCAATGGACGACTGGGCAAGCGCGCTCGCCGAGCAGAACAACAACCCGGAACCGGCGCCGGCTGCAGCCGGCGTGTTCCAGCCGCTGTCGAAAGTAGAACCGACAACGACACGTAACGACATCGACATGATCCTGGACATTCCTGTCCAGATGACCGTCGAACTCGGCCGCACGAAAATCGCGATCCGCAACCTGCTGCAACTCGCGCAGGGCTCGGTCGTTGAACTCGACGGCCTCGCCGGCGAACCGATGGATGTGCTCGTCAACGGCTGCCTGATCGCGCAGGGCGAAGTGGTCGTCGTGAACGACAAGTTCGGTATCCGTCTGACCGACATCATCACGCCGTCCGAGCGTATCCGGAAGCTGAACCGATGAAACGTCTCACCCGCCGGGCCGCGTTCGCAAAGGGCGGCTTGCCGCTCGATGCGCGCGCCCGGTTTGCCTCGCTGATGGCATCCCGCGCGGCTGCCTGCGCCTGGGTAGCGCTGATGTCGGGCGCGGCTTTCCACGCTACACGCGCTCACGCCGCCGATATGAACGCGGTCAACAACGCCGCGAAAATCGCATCGAGCGTAGGAGCGGGTTCGGCAGTGCCGTCGCTGGGCATCGGCGCTGTGCTGCAAACGGTTGTTGGTCTGGCGGTGGTGATCGCGCTGGTATTCGGCTGTGCGTGGCTCGCGCGACGCCTCGGCCTTCAACCGTCGCAACGCGGCGGACTCGTGAAGACGATCGGCGGCGCATCGCTTGGCGGCAAGGAGCGTGTCGCGGTTGTCGAGATCGGCGATACGTGGCTCGTGCTCGGCACCGCGCCGGGTAACGTCCGGTTGCTGCATACGATGCAGGCTGGTTCAGCGGGTTCAGACCTCGTTACTCACGGCGCACCCGCTGCGCCTGGCACCCTCCCCGGCTCCTTCGGACAACGCTTTCGCGACGCGCTGAAACAGGAAGCAGGCAAACGTTTCCAGCGAAGCGTCAGCGGAGAACAGTAAATGCAGTTCAATCATCGTGAAGCGCAGGATGTCTGCGCGCCGACCCGCCACGCCCCTGCAAAAACTGACGCCTTGCGCAATGCGCTGAAACGCGTCGCACCGCTCGCGCTGCCGGCACTGCTGCTGCTCGCACTGCCAACACTGTCGTTCGCGCAGGCAGCCGGCCTTCCCGCATTCAACACCAGCCCCGGCCCGAACGGCGGCACGACGTACTCGCTGAGCGTGCAGACGATGCTGCTGCTCACGATGCTGACGTTCCTGCCGGCGATGGTGCTGATGATGACGAGCTTCACGCGCATCATCATCGTCCTCTCGCTGCTGCGCCAGGCGCTCGGCACGCAGTCGACGCCGCCCAACCAGGTGCTGGTCGGCCTTGCGCTGTTCCTGACGCTGTTCGTGATGTCGCCGGTACTCGACAAGGCCTACACCGACGGCTACAAGCCGTTCTCCGACGGCACGCTGCAGATGGATCAGGCCGTGTCGCGTGGTGTTCTGCCGTTCAAGACATTCATGCTGCGCCAGACGCGTGAAGGCGATCTCGCGCTCTTCGCACGCATTTCGCACGCCGCGCCGATGCAAGGGCCGGAAGACGTGCCGCTGTCGCTGCTCGTGCCGTCGTTCATCACGAGCGAGCTGAAAACCGGCTTCCAGATCGGCTTCTCGATCTTCATCCCGTTCCTCATCATCGATATAGTGGTGGCGAGCGTGCTGATGTCGATGGGTATGATGATGATCTCGCCCGCGACGATCTCGCTGCCGTTCAAGCTGATGCTGTTCGTGCTCGTCGACGGCTGGCAGCTGCTGCTCGGCTCGCTCGCGCAGAGCTTCGTCTGAGCGGCGCACAGGAAGGAGACCGGCCATGACGCCAGAAACAGTCACCACACTCGCGCACCAGGCGATGTACGTTTCGATGGTGCTGGCCACGCCGCTGCTGCTCGTGGCGCTCGTCGTTGGTCTCCTTGTCAGCCTGTTCCAGGCCGCGACGCAGATCAACGAAACCACGTTGTCGTTCATTCCGAAGCTGGTCGCGATTCTGGTCACGCTGGTCGTCGCCGGCCCGTGGATGCTGACAACGATGCTCGACTACATGCGTCATATGCTCACGAGCATTCCGTCGCTCGCCAGCTGACGCTTTCCGGCTGCATTTCCCGCAATGTTCTCCGTCACCTACGCCCAGTTGAACGCGTGGCTTACTGCATTCCTCTGGCCGTTCGTGCGAATTCTCGCGCTGGTTGCGGCCGCGCCCGCATTCGGTGACAAGTCGGTGCCCGTGCGTGTGAAAGTGGGACTCGCCGGCTTCGTGACGATCATCGTCGCGCCGACGCTCGGCGCGCTGCCGCAGGCGACTGTGTTTTCGGCGGAAGGCGTCTGGATCATCGTCAACCAGTTCCTGATCGGTCTTGCGCTTGGCTTCACGATGCAGATCGTGTTCGCCGCGGTCGAGGCAACCGGCGACATTATCGGGCTCAGCATGGGGCTCGGTTTTGCAACCTTCTTCGACGTGCACGCGAACGGTTCGAGCGCGGTGCTGTCGCGCTTTATGTGGACGATCGCGATGCTGACGTTCCTCGCCTTCGATGGTCATCTGCAGATGGTGAGCGCGCTCATCGCAACATTCCAGTCAATTCCGGTGTCGGCCAACTTGCTGGCTGCGAGCGGCTGGCGCGCGCTGGCGGGCTACGGCAGCGTGGTGCTGACTTCGGGATTGCTACTGGCGATGCCGGTCGTGACGGCGCTATTGATTGCCAACCTGGCGCTCGGCATTCTTAACCGTGCAGCACCGCAGATCGGCGTGTTCCAGGTCGGCCTGCCGCTGACAATGTTAGTCGGGCTGCTGCTCGTGCAGTTGATGCTGCCGAACATGATTCCGTATTTCTCGCGGCTGTTCGACAGCGGTATTGAACAGATGGGGCGGGTGGCGGCAGGATTCAGATAGCGGTCGCGCGTGTTGCGAACGCGACCTTTTACTTCTATGGCGATTGGTACGCCGGCGTTTTCATATTCCACCGGCGCCGTGTCCTTACGTCATGCCGCGCGGGCGCGTTCCAGCAACCTGCGCGAGAAACGGCCCGGCGCCTGCGCCGGCAGCCCGAGAAACTTCAGCACCGTTTGCTCGACGAGATGACTGTCGTTGTCGATACAGATTATGTGATAACTGTTCTCGAGCACCACGGTGCGCGCGTCGGCGATCCTGCTTTCGAGGAAGGTCGCTGAGCGCAGGCTCGTGAGCTCATCCGCGCGCGCGTGAGCGATTACGGTCGGACACGCGATCCTGTCCGCGCAGCGTTTAACCTGGCGTCGCAGCCGGTCGACCTGTCTCAGCGATGCGAGCGGCACCCATCGATAGTGAAGATTGTGGCCGCGTTCCATACGCGAGCGAACGATCCCACGCATCAACGGATTCTTGATACCGAACGGTTCGGCTTCACGCACTTTCATGCGGCGCGCGAGTCCTGGAATGCGATAGAACAGATGGCGTATCGCGCCATACCAGGGAATTTTCCATCCGTCGATATGAACCGGCGGCGAGAGCAGAACCAGCCGGCCTTTCGTGTGTGTAACGGCATCGCACAGCGCGATGCTCAGCAACGCACCCATGCACATGCCGATGACATGAAACTCGTCGTATTGCGCCGCGAGTTCTTCATAGCGTTCAAGCGCAGCACCCAGCCAGTCTTCGGCGCGGATTGTCGCGAGGCGCTCGGGCGTCTCGCCGTGGCCCGGCAGCAGGATCGCGTGTGCGTCGATGCCGGCCTTGCCGAGCGTCCTTTTCAAACCGCCGAGATCATATTCCGTCCCACCAAGACCATGGATCAGCAGCGCTCCTGTTCTCGTGGTCATGGCGCGCTCACAGGATCAGGTGGCGTAACGAAAAGCGGATCACGCCGCACGCTCGCAAAGCGGCAACGGATATCCACGATGGAAAGTACAGCAGGCATAAAGCGGATTTCTTTCATGGTGTTGAGAATTGTTCGACGCACGGCTGCGGCTGACCGGCGGCGCTCGACACGCGGTAACGCGAGCCCGTAGCCGCGCGCCCACGCGCCGTTGGCATGTTCATCCCGACGCAGTTCACCCATGCGCGTGCGGAGCACTTCCATTTGCTCGTACGCTATGGTTGCCGGTGCCGTGAACAGGCCCAGAATCGTCGCTGCGGACGCAGTGATGACAGGTGCCGGCGTGTTGCCAGTCGTGTCGGTCGGCGTGGTGTCTGAAGGGTTGTCCGGCACAACCGGTGCATCAGGATTAACCGGCGTCGCGCCAGGCGTGTTCTGGAGATACCAGTCGCTACCCTGCTGGGCGAGTCGGTATTCATAAACGCCCGCATCGACCTTGTCGCCCTGGAGCGAGAACGTGGCTGGACCGCCTGCTGTCTGCACTACCTTGAGTTTCCCGCCAGGCGCATCAGGCTCGCGACCGGTGTTGCGCACCTGCAATTGGTGTTCACCAGATGCCGTGCCCTGAACGTCGATCAAATCACCGTGGACCGCGCCGAGATCCGTGTGGATAGCGAACGTTCCCTGTCCACTCAGATTGCCCGCGATAGTGAGCGTTTTATCGACGCCATTGTCGAGCACCACCGTACCGCCGTTCAGGTTGAGGCTGCGGATCGTGTTGCTCTGCGTGAGATTCCACGCAGCGCCATTACTGACCGACACATCGCCGACGCGAATCAGGTTGCCCGTGAGCGACGCGTGGTCGGTGAGTGAGACGTTGGTACTGTTGCGGTCGTCGGCGAGAACATTGCCTTGCAGATTGGCGGCGATGACATTGAAGTTCGCCGTGCTGCCCGGTCCAACGTGCAGCACGTTGCCGTCCGAGCCTTGCAGCGTGCTGGCGCCAGCAACCGTGATGTCAGTATGGCTCGCGGATGAAGCGAAGATTGCCGAGCCATTTGCACCACTAACAGACGTATCGGTCAGGCTTATCGTGTTGTTGCCGGTCGGCGCGCCTGGAATGAGTGCCGCGGTAATGCCATGCGTCGAGCCCTGGACAGAAGAGCCGCCATCCAGCACGAGGGACGCGTCGCCCACCATGTTGACGCCTACGCCGGCCGTGGCAACGATCGCAGTGTTATGGCCGATGAACGACGCATTCTGCTGACGCACCTCCACGCCCTTTGGCCCGGTGATGCGACTGTCGGTCGCGGTTACCTTCGCACCAGCGCTGATGAATGCGGCGTTGTTCGCACCTGCGTTGACAGTCACGCGTTGCAGATCGATCGTTGCGCCCGTTCCCGCCAGGACACCCCAGCCTGCGCTGTTAATTGTGCCGTCGATAACGGTGACGGCGGAGTTCGTTTCTGCCTGCAAACCCGCGTAGCTGGTTCCAGCGGTGCTTTCGATCAGTACGTTTCGAAACGTGCCGGTGCTGCCGTTTTTCAGCCGCACAGCGTCACCCAGGTCGGACGCCTCACCATTGTTGCGGATGATCGTTTGCACGCCGGGCGTAGTTGCTGCTGCGACATCGACTGTGCCGCTGTTCACCAGCAGGCCGTGCGTGGCGATTTGCGTGCCTGCGTCCATGAAGACCTGTGCGCCGCTGCCGGTGTAGCCCGTGCGGACACCGTTCAGGATCGCGCCAGATTGCATCTGCAGTGTTGCTGCGTTTTGCAGTTCGTAGTCGTCGGGTGTCGTCTGTGCGGTGACGACTCTTGTGCCGCTCGGCACGAGAACATATGCATGGGCCGATGTACCGGCTGCAAGCAGTGAGACAGCGATCGCCAGGGGGGCGCGCCTGCGAGGGAGAGCAAACATAGGAGTCCATTCCGGTTGAGCGCTGATGCCTGCTCAAGACGGAAGGCACGCGCGGAACGCGAATTGTGGACAAAACGGGCGCTCGAATAAATCGTAGTTTTACTATTTATCCGGATGCAGATGCGGGTTTCAATGGCGGCGAATTCAAGCGCACAAAAGCTTAAGCGTCACGTGAGATTTCAGGAAACTACGATTCAGAAATCCCGTCCGACGACGCAGAATTCGACCCAAGGACACGGCACTAACACGAGTCGACCGGGTTCTTCTTTTCTTAACTTATCTGAAAACGTACATCATGAAATTCGTTTCAAAGAACACACTGCTGGCCGCCATGCTGGCCGCTGCTTCGGTTAGCGCCTTCGCTGCTGACTCGGTCGATCTGAAGATCGTCGGTACGATCGTGCCGCCGTCGTGCACGCCGGCATTGACCGGCGGCGGTGTCGTCGACTTCGGCAATATCCCCGCCGCGTCCCTTAGCCAGACCAGCTTCAACAAGATCGGGTCGAAGTCCATGACCTTGAGCGTCACTTGCGATTCGCCCACGCTGTTGGCCATCAAGGCAATCGATGGCCGCGCAGGTACTGCGGTTGCAGGGGGCGCCCTTTATTCCGACGGTTACGTGTTTCCCGATTCGATGGGATTTGGGCTGGGTGCTGTCGGTGGAAAGAACGTAGGTACGTACATCCTTGGCGTGACGAACACTCAGTCTGGCGATGGCACAGTTGTCCAACACATGCGCTCCGATGATGGCGGGTCTACCTGGGTCAGAACCGGTCAGGTTATTGACACGTTGATGAAGGCAGATGGCTCTCGCATTCAGTCGTGGGGACCGGCGTTGACGCCGACCGCCTACACGACCGTGAGCCAGACCTTCAACGTGTTGGCGACAATCAATAAGGCAGCTAATCTGCCCGCTCTCAACCAGGCAGTGCCGCTCGACGGCATGGCCACGTTTTCGCTGGTGTACCTGTAATTGACTGGCGATATCATGAAAGACGGCTCGAGTCCTGAACAGACCGGGCCGTTTTCACATTCACCGCACGACAACGATCGCGTTTGGATGGCGATGTCCCATATCGCCTGCATTGTTAGCTGTGGTCTATGCGGCGCTTTTGCAGCATCCAACCTTGCGTACCGACGCATTTAAAGAATCTACGATTCAACAATCAAGACCCATCCATCAGAATTCATTCAAGGACACGGCGCGAAATCACCAGTCGAGTTCTTCATTCCTCACCAACCTTGAAAGAGCTATCCATGAAACTCGTTTCGAAATCCACACTCCTCGCAGCATTGCTGGCTGCAGCCTCGTGCAGCGCGTTCGCAGCTGACACGGTCGACCTGAAAGTGATTGGCACGATCACCCCAGCGTCGTGCACGCCCACCCTCGCTGGTGGCGGCATCATCGACCTCGGTCAGGTCAGCGGCGGCCTCATCGCTGCTAACGCCTTCACCAACCTCACCACCAAGACGAGCACGCTGACGATCTCCTGCGACCAGCCGGCACGCGTTGCGATGAAACTCGTTGACGGCCGCGCAACCAGCGTCGTGCCGGGTCTCGCCGCTTCGCTCGTCTCCGGTCTGACGGACACGGACGGCTTCGGTCTGGGTACGGTCGGCACGAGCAACGTCGGCACCTACACGCTCGCGTTCAGCGACCCGACGGCTGACAGCGTCGCGGGCAGCGGTGCTGTCTCGGTGGACAACGGCACGACGTGGGCGCTCGCAACCGACGCCAACCGTCACCTGAACGGCACGAAGATCGCCACGGCGTCGGATGCAACGGGTGTACCGAAGGCCTTCACGACCATGACGACCGACCTGCAAGCCGTGATCGGTATCAACAAGCGCAGCGCCCTGCCAATCACGGGTGACGTGCCCATCGACGGCCTGGCAACCATCTCGATGGTCTACCTGTAAGCGCTACGACGTAAAACGGAGATCGCTTCTCCGGTTGCCTCTGCGGCAACATGCGTAAAAGAAATCGGCCCGCGTCTTCAGACCCGGGCCGCTTTTACGTCTTGAAGAAACACGATCGCTGCGCCGGTCAACAGCGCTTCTCTGCAACGCGATCAGCCGCTTCCATTCCGTGATCTGTCGGATGTACATCGAACGGCGGCTCCGATTCGGCAAGCGTGCGTTCACCCCGTACAGCTGCCAGTGCCGCTTTTGCCTTGAACACCGCTGAGTGCGTGCGCCGATTCTCTGTGTCATCTTCTGGCTTCCTTTGCCAGCACTTTACCCGGCTCAGATTCCAGCACCTCCGCTCATTGCCCTATCCGAATTTCTGGCGCCACCTCTTTACTTATCCGAATGCAGATGCGGGTTTCAATCGCGGTGAATTCGAGCGCCCGGAAGCTTAAGCGTTGTGTGAGATTTCAGGAAACTACGATTCAGAAATTCCGCCCCACGACGCAGAATTCAACCTAAGGACACGGCACTAACACGGGTCGACCGGGTTCTTCTTTTCTTAACTCATCTGAAAACGTACATCATGAAACTCGTTTCAAAGAACACACTGCTGGCCGCCATGCTGGCCGCTGCTTCGTGCGGTGCCTTCGCTGCTGACTCGGTCGATCTGAAGATCGTCGGTACGATCGTGCCGCCGTCGTGCACGCCGACACTCTCTGGCGGCGGCACCGTCGATTACGGCAACATCCCCGTAAGCACGATTAGCAATACCGGTTTTACTAATCTCGGTACCAAATCCGTGCAACTGTCCATTACCTGCGATGCAGCCACCAAGGTAGCCATCCGTGCGCTCGACGGGCGCGCGGGAACCGCTGCCCCGGGTGCCGCCGCAGTCGCGGGAAGTAATGCGACTGACTCGAACGGCTTCGGTCTGGGCTCGTCTGGCGGCAAACAGGTTGGGGCGTATATCTTGAAGCAATACTTCAATCCGAGCGCCGACGGCAACCCCGTCGCCCGCATCAGGTCCGACGATAACGGCGTCACATGGGTCGCGGGCAACAACGCCTCAGACGGATTGATGAAAGCAGACGGCTCTCGCATTCAATCGATTGCACCGTCGACTTCCTCGACGGCGCCGGGAGCTTATATACATAGCGTGAACCAATACGATGTAACGGCAGTGATCAACAAAAGAGTCGATCTGCCGGATTTGAAGCAGCAAGTTCTCCTCGACGGTCTCGCGACGTTCTCGCTCGTATACCTGTAATAGAGCCGGGATGGAGCCACGGTCACGAAAGGGCATGCCGACTTGCAATGAACCGGATGATGGTCGCATCGCTCTTTTCAAGGCATGTGCGTAGTTCGTCGGTGCGAGGCACTGGTTACTGCGTTCGCGTCTTTCTGGGTTGCGACGCATTTCTGGCGCGCCACCGATACCGGTCGACATTGCCTACCGACGTAGCTGATGTCGGACATTTAAAGAAACTGCGATTCAACGAATCGATTCACACCCGCGGAATTTGACTCAAGAACACGGTCTGCTCAGACAGACGGGTTCTTCACCGTCTCACCAACCTTGAAAGAGCTTTTTATGAAACTCGTTTCGAAAAACACCCTGCTGGCAGCGCTTCTGGCCGCTGCTTCTGCTGGCACCTTCGCCGGCACTTCCGTTGACCTGCATGTGATCGGCACCATCACGCCGCCGTCGTGCACGCCCACGCTCGCTGGTGACGGCATCATCGACCTCGGCACGATCAGCGGCGGCATCATCGCGGCTAACGCCTTCACCAACCTCACCACCAAGACCAGCACGCTGACGATCTCCTGCGACCAGCCGGCACGCGTTGCAATGAAACTCGTTGACGGCCGCGCAAGCAGCGTCGTGCCGGGTCTCGCCGCTTCGCTCGTCTCCGGTCTGACGGACACGGACGGCTTCGGTCTGGGTACGGTCGGCACCAGCAACGTCGGCACCTACACGCTCGCGTTCAGCGACCCGACGGCTGACAGCGTCGCGGGCAGCGGTGCTGTTTCGGTCGACAACGGCACGACGTGGGCGCTTGCAACTGATGCCAACCGTCATCTGAATGGCACGAAGATCGCCACGGCGTCGGACGCAACCGGCGCACCGAAGGCCTTCTCGACCATGACGACCGACCTGCAGGCCGTGATCGGTATCAACAAGCGCAGCGCCCTGCCGATTACGGGTGACGTGCCCATCGACGGCCTGGCTACCATCTCGATGGTCTACCTGTAAGCGCTACGATGTAAAACGGAGATCGCTTCTCCGGTTGCCTCTTCGGCAACATGCGCAAAAGAGAGCGGCCCGGGTCTTCACAGACCCGGGCCGCTCTCACATCCGCACCACAATACCCGCTACATCAATTCCCGATATAGTTAAACAGCGACATCTTCTGGATCATCGAAAAACCCTGCTGCGCCGCCTGCAGCGAGAACTGCGTCATCGTGTATTTGCTGATCACCTGCGTCAGGTTCGTCTGCGTCAAATCCGCCAGGTTGCTTTGCGTCTGCAGGCTGTTGCTCTGCGTGACCGTCTGCAACGCCTGCACTTCATTCTCCCGTCCACTCACCGAAGCCTGAACCGTGATCACGTTGTTCAACGTGTTCGCGAGCTTGCACATTGCCGCCGCCATCGCATTGTTCAGGTTCGCCGTGCCCGCTGCGCCCGTCACTGGCGTCGGCAATGCCGCAACCGCCGCATCGAGGTTTGCGAATGTCTTGGTGGCCGACGTTACCGGAATGAGTCGCCGAAGTGACGTTTGCCAAGGCTCGATACTTCGATGAACCGCCAATTGGTCTGTCTCTTGTCTGGTGCGAACTTGTGACTACGCAACCTGCATTTAAAGAAATGGCGATTCAGCGAAGCGCGGGGAGCGGTCAGAATCCAACTCAAGGATTCGGCGCAAACACAACCAGTCGGGTTCTTCTTCCTCATTAAACTTGAAGAGCTAAATATGAAACTCGCTTCGAAAAACACCCTTCTGGCCGCATTGCTGGCCGCAACTTCGATTGGCGCGTTCGCCGCTGATTCGGTTGACCTTAAGGTCATCGGTACGATCGTGCCGGCATCGTGCACGCCGACGATTTCGGGCGGCGGTGTCGTCGACTTTGGTCGCATCCCGGCTTCTTCGCTCAGCGCAACCGCAGCTACGTTGTTGCCGGCGAAAAACGCAACGCTTACCGTGACTTGCGATGCACCGGTCGCAGTAGGCATCACGACAGTTGATAACCGTAGCGGCACAAGCGGCTCGGCAAGTTCGGTGCTCCCCCTCTCTACGGCACCGAGCCAGGTTTTGGGCGTTGGTTCGGTTGGCGGGAAAACTGTCGGCGCATATAACGTCGGGTTCCTGAAAACGGGCATTACCGCAGATGGCCAGTCTGCTGACGGTATTTACTCCCAAGATGGTGGCGCAACCTGGTCGGCGTTTTTCCATCCGTACGGCACCATGATTCAACCCGGTCTCCGAACCCACTCCTGGGCGGCCACCGGTCAGACCGTCCCCGCGGCGTTCACAACGATCTCGCAACCGCTTGAGATCGACCTCGCCCTGAACAAGACGGCCGATATGCCGCCGCTGAACACCGAAGTGCCTATCGACGGTCTGGCCACGTTCTCGCTGGTCTATCTGTAATCGGCTGGCAGCAACGTAAAAGACGAACGGCCCGGGTCTTCACAGACCCGGGCCGCTCTCACATCTGCACCACAAAACCCGCTACATCAATTCCCGATGTAATTGAACAGCGACATCTTCTGGATCATCGAAAAACCCTGCTGCGCCGCCTGCAGCGAGAACTGTGTCATCGTGTACTTGCTGATCACCTGCGTCAGGTTCGTCTGCGTCAGGTCCGCCAGATTGCTTTGCGTCTGCAGGCTGTTGCTCTGCGTGACCGTCTGCAACGCCTGCACTTCATTTTCCCGCCCACCCACCGAAGCCTGAACCGTGATCACGTTGTTCAGCGTGTTCGCCAGCTTGCTCATGCCCGTCGCAAGTGCATTGTTCAGGTTCGCCGTGCCCGCGCCCGGGGTCACCGGCGTCTGCAGCGCCGTCACCATCGCGTCGATGTTTGCGAACACGTCCGTGCCCGCCTGCGTCGCCGGCGTCACCGAGAACGAATCGCCCGTGGCCGGTGCACCCGAAATCGCGACGCTCTGTCCACCCAGCGTGATCGCCGTGCCCGATGTGTAGGGCTGCGGCGCGGTCGTGGTCGCGGCCGTCACGTCCGTCACCGTGTAGGTGGTCGGGCTCGTGAAGTTGATGGTGTACTTGTCCGCGTTGGTCGGGCTTGCCGCATTACCCGTGCTGACCGCGCCAATGGTGCCCGTGCCCGTGTTGGCCGGATTGCCCGCCGGAATCGAATTCGTGCCGACCGGCGCAACGCCGAGGAACACCTGCTGTCCGTTGTCCCCCGTCGCGATCTGACGCGTACTCGTTACCTGCACGTTCTGCACACCACTATCGCCGTTGTACTGCACAGCGCCGCTCGCGCTCGTGCCGAACGGCTGCGCCGTCGTCTGGTAACCCGAGAACAGGAAGTTGCCCGAGCCGTCCGTGGCATTCGCCTGCGAGAGCAGCTGGCCACGCAGGCCCTGCAACTGGGTCGCGAGTGCGCTGCGGTTACCGTCGTTCAGCGAACCGTCGCCGGCGCGCACGAGCAGTGTGTTGATGTTCGTCAGGATAGTGTTGACCGTACCGAGCGTCGAATCTTCCGCCTGCAACGATGAAAGCGCGGTGTTCTGGTTGCTCGAGTACTGCGACAGCGTCGCGCCCTGCATGCTCAGCTGCACGGCCTGCGCTGCGCCGACCGGATTGTCCGACGGCGTCGAAAGGCTCACGCCGCTCGACAGTTGCTGATACAGCTGCGTGAGCTGGCTTTGCTGGTCGTCCATCGTCTGGACGTTCATGCCGAAATACTGGGTCGTAGAAATGCGCATATGCGTTCAACGCCTCAATTGAAAATACCGAGGATGGTCTGGAACAGCGTATTGGCGGTCTGGATGACCTTGCTGTTCGCCTGATACGCCTGCTGGTACTGCAGCAGGTTCGCAGCTTCCTCGTTGATGTTCACACCCGAGACCGCCTGCTGCGCGGTCGTGATCTGCGTGACGAGCGAGGCCTGTGCCTTGCTCGACGTCTGCACCTGGTTCGTCTGGTTACCGACGTTGTTGACGTAGTTCGCGTAGGCGTTCGTCAGCGTCACCGTGCCGCCGTTCAACTGCTGGGCCGTGACAAGCGCCGACAGCAACTGCGCATTACGGCCGTCCTTGCCGCCGCCCGTGTTTGCGGCGATCGTGAACGTGTCGTTGTTCGAAGGCGTGCCGCTCAGCGTCACCGTCACGCCATTCATCCAGCCGGCAGCCGGCACAGGTGGCACGCCTGCGTTGATCGTCAGCGTCGCGCCCGTCGCGGGGTTGTACGGCACGCCCGTGGCTGCCGTGGCGATGGTGACTGTCGTCGGCGGCGTACCGCCTATCGTGACGACCGAGCCCACCGGGAAGCCGGTCAGCTGGCCGGTGCCCGAGTTGTACGTCAGCGTGGTGGTCGACGTCGGCAGCGTGTAGCCCGCCGTCACCGAACCCTGGGTGATCTGGCCGGTTCCGCTGTTCCCCGTTGTCGCCGATGCCAGCACCGGTGCCGACGCCGCGATCACCGAGCCGGTCGAAGTTGTCAACGCGAAGTTGTTCAGCGCGCCGCGCGTCGGCTCGACGGTGAACTTGTCGCCGGCGTTCATCGCGCCGGTTGCTGAGAACTGCAGGCCGCCGATCGGCGCTGCCAGGCTGGTCGCCTGGCCTACGACGCTGCCCGTTGCCGTGTCCGTCAGCGTGTAGTTCGTGCCGTCGAAGGCCAGCGTGTAGTCGCTGGTCGTCGGCTGCGCTGCGTTCGCGAACGATGCGCTCAGCGTGGCCGCGCTGGTGTTCTTCGAGTTTGCGTAGACGGTCGGCGAGCCGACCGTGAAGAGCGCGCCGCCCTTGTTGCCGGAGAGGTCGATACCGAGCGCGTTTTGCGCATTCACCTGCGCGGCGAAGCTCGTCGCGATCGCGCCGAGTTGTGCTTCGGCCGGATCCAGCGACTGGCTGCGGAACGTGAGCAGGCCGCCCAGCTGGCCGCCGACGTTCGCCGAATCCGACAGGACCTGCGGCGTCGGCGCAGGGTTCGCGCCCGCGAGGCCAGCGTACGCTACCGACAGCTCCGTCGGATCACCCGTCGACCCCTGCGTTTTCAGATTGAAGCTCTTGTCGCTCATCACGAGCGGCTGGCCGTTGCCCATGAACACGCTGTAACCGCTGCTGTTCTGCACGACCTGCACGCCGACGAGCTGCGACAGGTTCGACACGGCGAGGTCACGCTGGTCGAGCAGCTGGTTCGGCGGCTGGCCCGACGTGCTCTGCGCGGCGATCTGTCCATTCAGCGCCGCGATCTGCGCGGTGTAGGTGTTGACCTGCGCGACGGTATCGGTGAGCTGCGTGTTCACGCTCGTGCGCAACTGGTCGTACTGCTGGCCGGTCGCGTTGATCTGGTCAGCGAGCGACTGCGCGTTGCTCATCGCGCTCTGACGCATCGCGTTATCGGATGCGTTGTTGGCGACGTTCTGCAGACCGGTGAAGTAGCTCGTGATCGCAGTCGAAATACCGGCGGTCGGGCTGCCGACCAGGTTGTTCAACTGCGAGATCATGTTGTAGTACGTCGACAGCGAACCGGAACTCGACTGCGCGTTGTTCAACTCGCTCGCCAGATACTGGCTCCACTGGCGCTGGACGGTCGTCGTCGACACACCCTGCGGCAGATAGCCGGAGCCGGTGTACTGTCCGCTCGTTTCCGAGTAGACAGGACGTTCGATCGAATAGCCGGGCGTCGCCTGGTTGCTGATGTTCTGGCCGGTCGTCGTCAGCCCCCATTGGGCTGCGTTGAGTCCGCTGAGGCCGATGCTGAAAAGGTTACTGGACATGCGTCATCCTGAGAGGCGACGCTGATGCGCCGCCGAGTTGACTGAACATCATGTATATCGGCCCGCCAGCGAAAAGATTGAGGGCCACTTGCGTCGCGCGACGCGGTTTTCGCGCTGGCCGCGCGTCTCTGCTTTTTACGCGCGCACCAGCGAGCGCCGCTTCATTTCGAGCTGTGTGATGAGCCGTTGAAGTGTGTTTTCCGCATTGCCCGGCAGCGTGACGAAACGGAAGCCGAGTTGATAGCGCACCGCGCCGTTCGGCTGCGTCATCGCGCGATGGGAGACGAGTTCGAGATCGAGATGCAGCGTGCCGAGCGCGCCGAGAATCAGCTCGCAATCGGGAAACATCGCGCCCATCGGCAGTTCGGCGACGCGCTCATCGGTCGTGCGCGTGCCGACACCGCCGAGCGACAGGTCGTGCACTTCGAAGCGGAAGGGACTGCCGTCCTCGAACTTGCCTTTACAGACGTACGGATTGAGCACCGGCGCGTCGACACGGAAATACTCGCGACGCTGCACGTAGAAGAGCACTTCCGGGAATTCGGCGACGAACGCGGGACGGCCTTCAAACTCCGTCTCACGCGGCGTGGGGGTCGAAAACTCGACGCGCACGCCATCCGGCGACGCGTGAAAACGGCCGCGCGGCGCGGCGAGCAAACCCGCGTTCTGTTCGGGAAGCCCGCCCCAGTCGAACGTGAAAGTCCGGGCGCGCACATCCACATCGAGGATCTTCGTGACGAGCTGTCCGCCCTTGTACTGCACGGTCAGAAAGTCGCCGCGGGTGACGAGATTGCGTAGCTGAACGCCGATTTCCAGCGGGTTCCTGCGGCCGAAATCGTGGCCGCTTCCGGCGTCTTCCGCCTGGCTGTTGTCGCCGTTCGACTGGTTGGTATCCATGTTCTTGCCGTTTGCCTGTTCTTGCGGGCGCGTCTGTCGGGCGGAAATGGCGGCTTCTTTTTCAGCGAGCCATCGTCCGTCGCCTTTAAACACGCGTTCAACCGGAACGCTATCATTCCTTTCCGGTATCGGGTCTATCTGATTAGCGGCAGCGCCGACCCAAAGTTTAGGGCGTCGTCGTTAATTTTTTTCGGCAAACATTTAATCCGTGCTGGCGCGGGAAGCCGGCGCGGAGTGGCGTGAACGGATCCGTTCGCTACTGCCGCAAACCTGCATCAACCCATCTTCTGCATGATCGAAATGAGCTTTTTCGCGTAATGCGGGTCGGTCGCGTAGCCGGCGCGCTGCATGCCGGTCGCAAATCCATTTGCATCGTGCGAGGTATTGAGCACCTGCGCGTAACGCGGATTCGACTTCAGCATGCTCGCGTAGTCGGTCATCGCCTCTTCGTACGAATCGTAGGCGCGGAATTTTTCGACCACACGTCGCGGCTTGCCGTCGACGTATTCGGTCGTGACCGTCGAGACCGTCTTGCCCGTCCAGTCTTTCGTCGCCTTGATGCCGAAGACGTTGTGGCTGGTCGAGCCGTCCAGCTTCTTGATCTCGTTCTTGCCCCAGCCCGATTCGAGCGCGGCCTGGCCGATGATGAAACGCGCCGGAATGCCGGTCGCCTCGCTCGCAGCCTGCGCCGATGCGGCAAGACGATCGACGAACGCGTCGACCTTCGGCGAGCTGCCATCGCCCTTCATCGGCGGCGTCAAGGCGCTGTTCGCCGAATAACCGCGGCCGGATTGCAGCGCGCCGTTGTTCGCCGGATTCGCGTAAGCCTTCGCGAGTGCGTTGAGCGCGGCGTTGTTGCCCGCGTTCGCGTCGCCCACCTGCATGCCGGAATTGCGCATCAACTGCTTGAGCATCGCATCCGCCACGCCGATGCCCTTGTTCGACATCTGCTGCGCGAGCTGCTGGTCCATCATCGACGTGAAGGTGGCCGTATCGTGCGAATCGAACGGGCCGTCGGACGGCGTCGCGTCGCGCATGCTCTTCAACATCATTTGCGTGAACACGGCGTCGAACTGCTTCGCCGCCGACTTCATCGCTTCCTGCGGCGAGCTTTTTGCCTGTGCGCGCATGGCGTCGAAACCCTGCACGTCGAGCGCGAAGCGCTGCGACAGGTCGTTTGCAGCGCTTGTAGGATCTGAATTCATCGCAGTTCCTTAGATGATTTCGAGTTCAGCGCGCAGCGAACCGGCGGCCTTCATCGCCTGCAGGATCGACATCAGATCCGCGGGCGTGGCGCCGAGCGCGTTGAGCGCCTTCACAACTTCAGCGAGGTTCGCGCCTGCGCTGAGGAGCTTGATCGCGCCGTTATCCTGCTTGAGCTGGATCTGCGACTGCTGCGCGACCACGGTCTGGCCATTCGAGAACGCGCCCGGCTGGCTGACCACCGGCTGCGTATTGACGATCACCGACAGATTGCCGTGCGCGACCGCGCAGTTCTGCAGCGTCACCATCTGGTTCATCACGATCGAGCCGGTGCGCGCGTTCAGGATCACCTTCGCGGCGGCCTGCGCCGGCTTCACGTCGAGGTTCTGCAACTGCGCCATGAACTGCACCTGCTGCGCCGGATCGGCCGGAGCACGCAGCTGGATCGTGCGGCCATCGAGCGCGACAGCCGTGCCGAAACCGAACGCATTGTTCACGGCCGCGGTGATGCGCTGCGTCGTGTCGTAATCCATGTCGTTGAGTTCGAGCTGCATCGTGCCCGACTGCGAAATCGTCGTCTGCACCGCGCGCTCGATGATCGCGCCGCCCGTGATGCGGCCTGCCGCGAGCTGGTTGACCTGTACCTTGCTGCCGTTCGCGCTGGCGCCTGCGCCGCCCACGGCCATGTTGCCCTGGGCGAGCGCATACACTGCGCCGTCCGCGCCCTTCAACGGCGTGAGCAGCAGCGTGCCGCCGCGCAGACTCTTCGCGTTACCGAGCGACGACACCGTGACGTCGATCGCTTCGCCGGGACGTGCGAAAGGCGGCAGCGTCGCGGTCACCATCACGGCGGCGACGTTCTTCAACTGCATGCTGGTCAGTGACGACGAGCCGCCCGTATTCTGGCCCGCCGACTGGTTGTTGATCGCGATGCCGAGGTTCGCGAGCATGTTCGCGAGCGTCTGCGTCGTGAACGGCGTTTGCGTCGTCTGGTCGCCCGTGCCGTCGAGACCGACGACAAGGCCATAGCCGATCAGCGGGTTGTCGCGCACGCCCTGAATCTGCACGAGGTCCTTCAGACGTTCGGCATGCGCCACGGGGGCGGTGACCGGCAGCGCCACGCACGCCAGCGCGAACAGCGCCAGCGCACGGCAGACGTTGCCGAGGCGTGAATGACGGGCCGAGCCGGCGCGGCTGAAAAGTGCGGGGCTCATGATCACCACGGCGCGAGATTAAGGAAGAAGCGTTGCAGCCAGCCCATGTTCTGGGCCTCGTTGATATAGCCCTTCGCGGAGTATTCGATCTTCGCGTCGGCGACCTGGGTCGAGTACACCGCATTGAGGCCGGAGATCGTGTTCGGATTGACGACACCCGAAAAGCGCACGAACTCGTTACCCTGGTTGATCAGCATCTGCTTTTCGCCGCTCACGTTCAGGTTGCCGTTCGGCAGCACGCTCGTCACGGTCACCGTGATCGTGCCGTTGAACGTGTTCGACGCATTCGCGCCGCCCGCTGCCTTGAACGTGTTGTCGCCGCTTGCGTCGAGGTTCAGCTTGCCGAAAAAGCCGCCGAGGAAGCCGGCCGTCGGCACGCCGAATTTCGTCGTGCCGTCACGGTTCGCATTCGCGCCCGATGACTTCGTCGCGTTGATGTTTTCCGCGATCACGATGGTCAGGATGTCGCCGACATTACGCGGCCGCTGGTCTTCGAAAAGCGGCCGGCCCGCATAGCCCGGGTTGAAGATCGAGCCGGGCGACTGCAGCACCGGCGGGACCGGCGGCGTGGCCGTCATCGGCTGCTGGATGATCGGCTGCGTCGGCACGAGCCCGCAGCCGCCGAGGGCGGCCGCGAACGTGCAGGCGAGCGCGAGCAGCAGGCCGCTGCGCGCGCCACGCGTGATTGCCGGGATACGGATGAAGTGCGACATCGTGATTACCGTCTCTTTTAACCCTGTCATGTACCGATCGGTCAGACCGGCATCTGGCTCAAGGTCTGCAGCATCTGGTCGGACGTCGTCACGGCCTTGCTGTTGATTTCGTACGCGCGCTGGGTCTGGATCATGTTGACCAGTTCCTGCACGACGTTCACGTTCGACGCTTCCACATAGCCCTGATTCAGCGAGCCCGCGCCGTTCAGGCCCGGTTGCGACACGATCGGCGCACCCGATGACGACGTTTCCGCGAACAGGTTTTCGCCCTTCGCATCGAGGCCGGTCGGGTTGATGAACGTGGCGATCTGCATCGAGCCGATCTGCGTGCTCGTGCTGGAACCGGCCTGCGTGATCGACACCACGCCGTCGCTACCGATCGTGAGCGAGGTCGCGTTCTGCGGAATCGTGATGGCCGGAATGACCTGATAGCCGCTCGACGTCACGAGCTGACCCTGCGCGTTCGTCTGGAACGAGCCGTCACGCGTGTAGGCGTTCGTGCCGTCCGGCATCAGGACCTGGAAGAAGCCCTGGCCGTTGATCGCGACGTCCTTCGAATTGCCGGTCTGCTGCAGGTTGCCCTGCGTGTACAGACGCTCCGTGGCGACCTGCTGCACGCCCGTGCCGACCTGAAGACCCGACGGCAGTTCGGTCTGTTGCGTCGAGTTCGCGCCCGGCTGGCGGGTGGTTTGATACAGCAGATCCTCGAACACGGCGCGCGAGCCCTTGAAGCCATTCGTGCTGACGTTCGCGAGGTTGTTCGAGATCGTGTCCATCTGCGCCTGCTGCGCATTCATGCCGGTTGCGGCGATATAGAGTGAGCGGTTCACGGTGATTCTTCTCCCTGAGTGCAGGCGTGCCTGCAGTCCGTATTAACTGAAGTCGAGCAGCTTGTTGGCCGACTGTTCATTCTGGTCGGCGGACTCGATCATCTTCGTCTGCATCTGGAACTGACGCGCGTTGGTGATCATCGAGACCATCGCCGCGACCGGGTTCACGTTGCTGCCTTCGAGCGCGCCTGCCGTGACGATCACATTCGGGTCGGCGTCGGCAGGGTTGCCGTCGCTGGTGCGAAAGAGGCCGTCGTCGCCGCGCGTCATCGTGCCCGGCGCCGGGTTCACCAGCTTCAGCTGGTCGATGATCGCAATCGACGTCGGCGGATCGCCCGGGATCAGCGCGGAGATCGTGCCGTCCTTACCGATCGTCACCTGCGAGTCCGGTGGCACCGACAGCGGGCCGCCGTTGCCCACCACCGGCAGGTTGTTCGCCGTCACGATCTGACCGTTCTGGTCGACGTGCAGGTTCCCGGCGCGCGTGTACGCCTCGTTGCCGTCGGCCGTCAGCACCGACAGCCAGCCCGGTCCCTGGATGGCGACGTCGAGCGGGTTGCCGGTCTGCTGGATCGGGCCGGGCGTGTAGTCCGCGCCCGGCGTCGACGACAGCACGAAGGTGCGCGTCGTATCGTTGTTGACGGCGCTGCCGTCGCCGAACGCCATCGGCACGGCCCGGAAAGTCGCGAGTTGCGCGCGAAAACCCGTTGTCGACGTGTTCGCGAGGTTGTTCGCGACCAGAGCCTGCTGTTCGAGCGCCTGCGTGGCGCCCGACATCGCGGTGTATATGAGCCGGTCCATGATGGTGTCGGTGCGTGCTGCGCTTACAGGTTCATGAGCGTGTTATCGACAGCCTGCTGGGTCTTGATCGTCTGCGCGTTCGCCTGGTAGTTGCGCTGCGCCGTGATCAGGTTCACCAGCTCGCTCGTCAGATTGACGTTCGAGTTTTCCACCGCGCCGCCCTGCAGCGTGCCGTGGTTCGTGCTGCCCGGCGTCGAGATCTGCGCGACGCCCGAAGCGGCCGTCGCTTCGTACTGGTTGTTGCCGAGGTTCACGAGACCGTTCTGGTTCGCGAAGTTCGCGAGCACGACCTGACCGAGTGCTGCCGTCTGGCCGTTCGAGTAGTTACCCGTCAGCGTGCCGTCGGTGCCGATCGTGAAGTTCGTCAGCGTGCCGGCGGCGAAACCGTTCTGGTCGAGCGCATTCGTGCCGTCCTTGCTGCCGAACTGCGTCGTGCCGCCGATGCGCAGTTGCAGGCTTTGCGGCGTGGCCGAACCGTCGGTGGTCGGGATCTTGAAATCGAATGCGAGCGGCGTGGCGGTCGCGACGCCGGCGGCGTCGGTCGTGCTCAGCAGGTTGCCCGACGTGTCGAACTTCGCCGTGCCGATCTTGGTCGCCGTACCGGTCGAGACGCCCGCGTACACATCCCACGAGCCTGCGGCCGTCTTCACGAAATACATGTCGACCTGCTGCGCGCCGCCCAGCGAGTCGTACACCGGCACCGAAGTCGGGTAGCTGTATGTGGTGTTGTCGGTCTGGTTGAACGGCTTGGCGGTCGGCGCCACGGTATAGACCTCGCCGCCTGCCAGCGCGCCGCCTGAAAGCGTCAGCGTTTCGCCGGTGCCGAGCGTGATCGCTGTGCCCGCCGTGTAGGCTATGGCCGCTGACGGCGCGCCCCCATTGACGGACACGGTGTACGCCGTCCCCGTGGCGTTGAACGTGACCGCATAGGTGTTGGCGTTCGTGCCGGCTACGTTGCTGGTGATTGCTGCGGTGCCGGTCGCCGCATAAGCGCCGCCAGGCGTCACAGAAGGCGTGCCGAGAATCAGCGGGTCCTGCGCGTTCAGGTTCAGGCCGGCCGTGATCGTTGTCGTCTCGGTCGGCGCGATGTTCGCGGTCGGCACCTTCAGCGGCACGGTGTTTGCCGAGTTGATGACGCCGTTCGCGTTGGCCGCGTAGCCCATCAGCTTCAGGCCGTCTGCGTTGATGATGAAGCCGTTCTTGTCGAGCTGGAACACGCCGTTACGCGAATACGTCAGCGAGCCGTTGTTCGACATCTGGAAGAAACCATTGCCGTTGATCGCGACGTCGAGCGCCTGGTTCGTCGTGTTGATCGTGCCTTGCGAAAACTGTTGCTGCACCGAAGCGAGACGCGAGCCGATACCGATCTGCGTATTCACTGCGGTGGCTACCGAATTGGCGTACATGTCGGCGAACTGTGCCGAACCCTGCTTGAAGCCGACTGTGTTCGCGTTAGCGATGTTGTTGCCGATCACATCGAGGTCGCTCGATGCGCCAGCCAGACCACTTAAACCTTGCTGGTAACCCATGACATTCTCCGTATCTGAAGTATCTGGACGCAGTTAGATGATGGCGGCGATCGACGACAGGCCGACCGTGCTGCCCGTCGACAGCACGAGACCTGCCGTGCCGTCCGTTTGCTTGATCACGCCTTGAACGGTGCCGGCGGACAACGTCGTCGCGGTCGCAGCCTTGCCGCCGACCGTGCCGTTTGCGGTGATCGTGTAGGTGCCGTCCGGCAGCGCGTTGCCCGCCGCGTCGACCGGCGTCCAGCCGACCGGGACCGTGCCTGCCGACTGCTTGCCGAGGTCGATCGTGTTGACGATCGTGCCGGCCTTGTTCTTGACGGTAATCTGCAGGTCGGACGCATCGTTCGCGAGCGTGACGCCGAAGCCGGTCGCCTTGCCGCTCGCAACCGTGAACGTGTTGCCCGGGGCCAGCACCGTCGTACCGATCAGGTTCGCGGCCTGCGTCTGCTGGCCGGCGGTCAGCTGTGACGCAAGCGACGTCAGCGACGTATTCAGCTGGCTGATGCCCGTCACCGTGTTGATCTGGGCGAGCTGCGAAGTCATCTGCGAGCTGTCCATCGGGTTCGTCGGGTCCTGATTCTTCATCTGCGCGATGAGCAGCTGCAGGAACGTGTTCTGCAGCGCGGTCCCGCTCGTGGCACTCGAAGACGAGCTCGAAGAACTGCTGCTCGTGCCGTTCATCGTATCGAGCAGCGTCTGCGATACGCCCGCGCCGTTGTTGCCAATAGTGGTGTTGGTCGTCAAGGAAATGCTCCTCAGGTTCCGATCGTTAGCGTTTTCAGCATCAGCTGCTTCGCGGTATTCAGTGTTTCGACGTTGGCCTGATACGAGCGCGAGGCCGAGATCATGTTGACCATTTCCTGCACCGGGTCGACGTTCGGCAGCGTAACGTAACCGTCGGCGTTCGCAGCCGGATTGCCTGGCTCGTACGACGTTTTCATCGGCGTCGGGTCGTCGACGACGCCCGTCACCTGGACGCCGCCGATCTGCTGGCCGGAGCGCGTGCGCGCGCTGCCGCCGATCGGGCTCACGCCGAACACGACCTGCTTGGCCTTGTACGGCTGGCCGTCAGGGCCGGTCGTGCTGTCCGCGTTCGCAAGGTTCGACGCCGTGACGTTGAGCCGCTGCGACTGCGCGGACATCGCCGAACCGGCGACGTTGAAAATATTCATCAGGGAAGGCATGGCTTCTCGACCTCTCTTGCCGGTGTGTCCGGCTATTAATCCCGTAGCGTGTGGTTTCCAGCGGTACTCAAATGCGGTGATGCGGGTTGCGTGCTGTTCCTGCGTACTGCATGTGCTGCATGTGCTGTGCGTGCCTTGCTTACGTGCCCGACGTGATCGCCGAGAGCATGGTCTTGATCTGTTGCGACAGCACTGTCATGCCGGACTCGTAGTGCAGCGAGTTGTCGGCGAAATGCACGCGCTCGGCGTCGAGGTCGACGGTATTGCCGTCGAGCGACGGTTGCGTCGGAATGCGATACGCGACCGTGCCGAAGTCGTCGGTGGGGCCGCCGGTTGCCTGCAGGCTCTGCTTGCCCGGCAGATGTCCCGGCGCGGTCGAGACCATCGACATGCCGCTCGTCACGCCCGCGGGTTGCGTCATCGCGAGCGGCGACGTATTGGATGCGCCCTGAACGGCGCCGGCGCTCTTCTTCAGCGCGCCAGCCAGCGACGACGAGAAGTCGACATCACGTGCCTTGTAGCCGGGCGTGTCGGCGTTGGCGATATTCGAAGACAGCAGCTCCTGCCGATAGGCGCGCACATCGAGCGCCTGACGGCCAAAAGCGAATTCGGCATCGAGTTTGTCCAGCATTGATCTTTCCCCATGACGGTCCGGGGCTTCCTGATCGGCCGATGTGCGCGTTGCGCGAGGCGCGGCGAACGTTGATGGCGACCATGAAGGCCTTTTTGCATGTGATGGATATTAGGGGGCGGGCGCAACCGGCAATCGGACGAATAACCGGGGAAGCCGGCCTCTATTCAACGTTTGCCTGAGATCGGCGCTCTCTAGAATGCGATTCGTACTGATGCATTCGATGGAGAAACACCATGGCCCTGTCCGCTTCCGATCTCCCGCGTACCGCGCGTCGCGCTGGTGCGGGCGCCGCGCGGACGCTGGCGGCGTGGGCGGCGTGGGTGGTGCTGGCTTCCGGCATGGCTGGCGTGGCGTTGCCTTGCGGCGCGTCTGCCGAAGAGTCCAGCGGGCCGATCGTGATCGCGGGGCCCGCAGAGACGAATCCCGGCGCGCTTGCCGCGATGGCCGAGCGGGTGAATGCACCGGCGCCTGTTGCACCGCGTGCTGCGGCGGGTGGAATGCAGACGCCCGGCGGTTTCACGCCATCGAACGATCGCAACAACATCGACCGGTTCGCCAATGCCGCCAAAGCGGATGGCGCGATCCTGGTTCCCGGCGCGGGTGAAGGGCCTGCTGCTACGCCCGCCCAGCCTCAGGGCGTGATGCGCGTCAGCATGCAACCGGCCGCGCGCCAGGCGATGCCGGTTGTCGTCACGCCTTCGCAGCCGGCCGTGCGGGCGACTGCGCCTGTGCAACCCGTTGCCGTGAATCCGCCGGTCGGCGCTGCTTCGGCCGGCTTCGACAGTCTCGCTTCGCGTGGTGAACCGCCTCAACTCGGCGTCTCTGCAGGCAATACGCGTGCGGTAAATGGCTATGTAGCGACGCGTGGTGCGGGTGCGGGCGGCGCCGCTTCACAACCGCAGACGCAGGCCAGACCCCAGGTGCAGGCTGCCGCGCTGCAAGCCGTTCAGCCCGCGCAACCTTCGCAACCGGTCCCCGCTGGACAGCAGGACGGCGAAGCGGTCCGCCGCGCCGCGCTCGCGTTCCTCCAGCAACAGGTCGTCGGCCTGCCGGGCAAGGTCGAGATCACGGTCGCGCAGGTCTTCCCGCGCGGACTCGCCGCCTGCACGACCTTCGAACCCTTCATGCCGACCGGCACGCGTCTCTGGGGCCGCACGACCGTCGGCGTGCGCTGCGCGGGCGAGCGCCCGTGGACGATGTACATGCAGGCGCGCATCACGGTGCACGCGAACTATTACGTCGCCTCGCGCGCGATGAACCCCGGCGAAACGCTGAGCGCCGCCGATCTCGTCGCCCGCGAAGGCGATCTGACGATGCTGCCGCAGTCAGTTGTGACGGACCCGTCGCAGGCCGTCGGCTCGGCGACGACGATGCGCGTCGCGGCTGGCTTGCCGCTTCGTCTGGACATGCTGAAGAGCGCGTCATCGGTGACCATCGGCCAGACCGTGAAGGTCGTCGCGCAGGGTCAGGGTTTTGCGATTTCGGCGGAAGGCAGCGCGATGAACAACGCCGCGCCAGGCCAGCCGGTTCGGGTCAAAACGGCTGGCGGCCAGGTGATCCAGGGCATTGTGAAAGACGGTGGAACCGTCGAGATCCAGCTTTAGGATTTCGGGGCCGGAATGCCCGGTTTTCGGGCGTTAGCGGCGGGGAACAGAGGGGGAGCAGGCGGTACGATTGAGCTAAAGTTTCGATTCGTGAATGCCGTTATTAGATTCAAATCGTTCAGGAAGCCAATCGTGAAAGTCGATTCCACATCCAATTCAAGTCTGCAGACGTTGAAAGACAGTCTGCAGCGTACGCAGCAAGGCAGCGACGCCGCGCCGGCCAGTTCGGGCGCGACCGCGGCTGGCGCAGCAGCGCAGACGGCAGGCAATGCGTCTTCGGGCGACGCGAGCGTCAGTCTGTCGGGACTGTCGGCGCATCTGCATAGCCTCGCCGCATCCGGCTCGGCTGACATCGATACGGCCAGTGTCGAATCGATCCGCCAGGCGATCAAGGACGGCACGCTGAAGATCGATACCGGCAAGATCGCTGACGGCGTGCTGGAAACGGCACGCAACCTGCTGCAAAAGAAGAGCCCGTCGGCCGGCAACTGATTGACGCACCGGTGCATGGTGCGCCTCTAGCCGGGCGGCATTTGTCAAACTGGGTCCGCGTGCAAGGCGCGGGCCGGCGTGTTTAGCGAGTTGTGATGAAAGACGCCCTGCTTTCCACTGTCATCGACGAATATTCGACCGTCGAAGCCTTCGCCTCCGTCCTCGCCCTCGAAGAGAAGGCACTCACGGCGATCGAGCCGCTTGAAACGCTGCCGCCGATCGTCGAAAAGAAAACCGAACTCGTCGGAAAACTCTCCACGCTGGAGCAATTGCGCGACGCGCAGCTGGCGGAACTCGGCTATCCGGCCGGCTGGCAGGGTATGGAGCTGGCGGCGGGCGGTGACGCGCGGCTGGCAGCGCAATGGTCGCTGCTGCAAAAGGCCGCCGAGCGCGCGCGACGCTTCAACACCACGAATGGCGCCCTGATCCGCACGCGGATGGAATACAACCAGCGCGCGCTGACGGCGCTCAATGTTGCGGTTGGCACCGAGCGCGTCGGGTTTTACGGCCCGGACGGACGGATTCCGTCGACCAGCGGGCTTTGAGCGGCGCCTGGCATTCTGTCGCCTGCTTTCTGGTTTTGCCTCGTTTTGCCTCGTTTGCGCTAGCCGGCAGCTTCGTGCTGCCGGTTTCCGGGCGCAAAACCCTCTTTCCTCGTGATCTCCCGCCTGCACTGGCCATCCGGCCAGGTGTCGCTTGTGCGTCGCTTCGTTTCAAATATCGGTGAACTGTCCCGCGTGATGGTCCTTTGCTACGCGCAAAGGCCACGCGCATTCTTCCGGGAGATCGCTGAAATTGGAAACCGCACTTAGAACTGCAATTACTGCCACGAATAGCTGCATTCCGTGGCCCTCAATGCTACACTCCATCGATCGAATTTTCACCGACGATCGTCCCGGAGTGCTCATGAACCTCGCCACTTTTGATCTTGCCCAGGCCTCTGCCGCCGTGAAATCCGGCGGTGTCGTGTCCGCCGTTCTACGCGCGGAAGAAGGCGGGTTCTACCTCGAGTTCGAGACGCGGGAGCGCGGGCTCGCTGAACTGGTGACGTCGAACGGTCGGCAGCGCCGCGTGTTTCGCGATCCGGTGGGAGCATTGAAGGTGCTGTGGGAACTCGGCGTTGCCGAAGGCCGTTTCGCACTGGGCGATTGGAATCCTGACGCGCCGCGTCGGAGCTGGAACCGTCCCGATTCAGCAGCCGACATGAAAGCGAAGCACGAAGCCGCCGCTGAACACGCAGCCTTCATCGCCGATGTCGAGGCGGGCCTCGCTGAAATCCGCGATCCGTCGCAGCACGGCATCGATCACGCCGATGCGATGGCCCAGCTGGAGGCGCGTCTTTCGGCGTATGTCAAAACCGGCAAACGGAAAGCTGGCCTATGAGGGTGATCTGGCGGCCACGTGCACTGGAGCAGTTGCTCGACATCATTGATTTCATCGCCACCGGCAATCCCGTCGCCGCCCAGGAATTCGGCGCGCTCGTGCGTAACAAGGCTGACTTGCTGGCGACGCATCCGCGGCTGTACCGCGAAGGTCGCGTCGCCGGCACATCGTGGTCGCGGCGAACTACGTCATCGTCTATTGCATCAACGATGAACAGGAGAGCGTAGATGTGCTGCGAATGCGGCATGTGCGGCAGCGAGGGGCTACCGCGGAATGAGGGTTGCGTGGCGGGCGGCTGCACGCCGGCCACGCAAGACGTTATGCAGCAGCCTTACGCGGGCGCCCGCCTTTCCTGCCGTTCTCCCGGGCCGCCGCGGCTTTTGCCTCTGACGTGCTCGAACCGGCACGCCGGGCCGCATCCCGCATCCAGTTCTGCGAGCCGTACACACCTTCGAACAAGGCGCGCGCATAGACATCCACATCGAGTCGCGGCCAGTGCAGCCCCGTGCCGAGCGGCGTAATTTCAATCTTCGACAGATCCGCTGCGCACGCGCCGTCCAGCCCCTGGATCAGGCGAACCGGCACAGCCAGCGTGACGCCGTTGGCAAATTCAATTTCGAGCTTTTCGCTCGAACGGCGATAGCGCGCCGAGACGACACGTGGACCGCGCGCCTCGCCGGCGGCTTTCGCTTCCTTGAATGCTTCTTTAGTGATTTCCATGTATCTCTCTCCAGGCCGCGCATAGCGCGCGAATTTCCGGGTCCAGCACACGGGCGAGCTTGCGCACCTGCTGGATCGTCAGCCCTTCGACTTCGCGCAGCGACAGCGGCCCGGCTGGACAGTTGAGCACGAAAACCGCTTCGCCATCCGCGCCGATCACGTGAACGTGAGCCGGCCGGTGGTCCGATGGATAGATAACAACACGACAACCCTGCGCGCGGAGAACTGTTGGCATGGGTTGATTATAAACCCAACCGATGGGTTTTCTACCAGAAGACGCTTCCGGGACGTTGCGTCACGACAAGGGAGGCGTCATCTGTTCAGCCTGTCAACCCGCCTCCGCCGCCGCCCACGCCATCTCACGCAGACGCGTCCGCAGCCGCGCAACCGCCTGGCTATGCAGCTGGCACACGCGCGATTCGCTGACTTCCATCACCGCGCCGATCTCGCGCAGGTTCAGTCCGCGTTCGTAGTACAGCGACATCAGCAGTTTTTCGCGTTCGGGCAACCGGTCGATCGCTTCCACCAGCGCCGAGCGCAGGCTGTCGTCGAGCAGCGCCGACAGCGGGTCCGAATGGTCGACGCAGTAACGGTCGAGGAACGGCTCGTCATCGGCGGAACGGTCGAAGTCTTCGTAGTAGATCAGCTGGCTGCCGTGCAGGTCCTGCAGCATCGACTGATATTCGTCGAGCGGCATGTTCAGGTGATCGGCGATCTCAGTTTCGCTCGCCGACCGGCCCAGATTCTGTTCGACCTTGTGCACCGCCGTTTCCACTTCGCGCGACGTGCGGCGCAGGCTGCGCGGGAGCCAGTCGTTGCTGCGCAGCTCATCGAGCATCGCGCCGCGAATCCGTTGGCTCGCGTAGGTTTCGAACTGCGCGCCCTGATCTTCCTTGTACCGGCTCGCCGCATCCAGCAGGCCGATCATGCCGGCCTGAATCAGGTCGTCGAGATCGACGCTCGCCGGCATCTTGGCGACGAGCTGCAGGCCAAGGCGCCGCACCAGCGGTGCGTACTTTGCCAGGACATCGGCCTGGGAGATCTTTCCCTGAGCGTTGTACATCGTGCTCCCCTTGTCTCCGCGCTCCGCCTCTCAGGCGTGCTGCGCAGACGGTTGGTCGGCCTGTTTCGCCGCTGTTACTGTCGCGGAGGCCACACCGGGCGTCCGTGACGACATCGCTGGCCGCATCGGCCAGTACTGCAGTTCGGCAGCGACATGCCGGTAGTCGCGCGCAGCCGGTGTCGACGGAAACGCATCGACGACACACCGCGACAACGCCATGGCCCGTGCCATCCGCACATCGGCCGTGATGCAACCGGCTTCTTCCAGCGCAACCGTCAGATACCGCCCCGCCACGCCCGCCAGATTCTCGAACGCGATGCGCGCGTCCGCCGCGCTCTGAACGTGATTCACGAGCACGCGAAACTGCGGGATCGCGTGCGCGAAATGCAAACGCTTCATGCACGCGTACGCGTCGGTGATCGCCTGCGCGTCGATGCGCGTGACGATCACCACGTCGTTCGCCTGCATCGCAAGCGCCGAAAGTGCGCCATCGCGATCGAGTTCCGCGTCGATCAGCACGACGTCGGCCGGTCCTGTGAGCAGTACGGCAAGCTGTTCCGGCGTGCAGCCTTCACGATTGCCACGCGATGCGACCAGCACGCCAAACCCAAGCGCGTGCCGGCCGACGGCTTCTGTCAGCGCCATCTCGCCGCGCACGACCGCCGTAAAGTTGCCCGCGCCGCGCACACCGCCGAGCATCCCGTTCACCGAGTTCTTGCCAAAGCGCTCGTCGATCACCAGCACATCCCTGCCCAGTTCGGACAGCGCGGCCGCGAGGTTCACGACCGTGGTCGTGCATCCCACACCGGGCGAACCGCCCGTTACCGCCACCACGCGCGAACCGGACCGGCTGAGCAGACGTCGCAAGCCTTCCGCCTGATCGAGCACAAACTTATCCAAAGCGAACCTCGTGCAGATCGGCCGTCGAACGCGCCGACAGCGCCGACAGCAGCGCCGGAATATCGTCGTCGTGCGGCACGAACGGCGAGCCGTCGCGCGGAATGCAGAACGCACTCTTGATCAGGAATTTCTTCGTGGCGACGTAGAGGTTCTCCGGCACCTTCTGGCCGGTCGACACGTAGTGCACCGGCAGCTTGTAGCGGATCACCGTGTCCAGCACGCTGCCGAGGTTGGTCGCCTCGTCGAGCTTGGTCAGGATGCAGCCGGCGAGCGCCTGGTTATCCGGCGATCTCTGATACGCCTGGACGACTTCATTGAGCGTGTCGCCGTGGCTTGTCGCGTTCAGCAGCAGCAAACGCTGCACCGGCTGGCCCGTTCCGCACAGCATG
This sequence comes from Paraburkholderia sp. GAS334, assembly GCF_050436625.1. Taxonomy (NCBI): domain Bacteria; kingdom Pseudomonadati; phylum Pseudomonadota; class Betaproteobacteria; order Burkholderiales; family Burkholderiaceae; genus Paraburkholderia; species Paraburkholderia sp. GAS334. The sequence goes on from NZ_JBNDMO010000013.1 coordinate 129,659, forward strand.
GCGATCTGGTCCGACACCGAACGGTCGCGCTGGCTCATGCCGATCGTGTCGATCAGGACGATGTGCTTGTTGCGCAGTTCGGTGAGCGCGAGTTGCAGGTCCGCGCCGTCTTTCACGGCATGCACGGAGACGCCGAGGATCTTGCCGAAAATGCGCAGCTGTTCGTGGCCGCCAATCCGGTAGCTGTCGGTCGTCAGCAGCGCGACCTTGCTCGCGCCGAAGCGCATCACGCAGCGCGCGGCGAGCTTTGCGGTCGTGGTCGTCTTGCCGACGCCCGTCGGGCCCATCAGCGCGAACACGCCGCCGCGCTCCATCAGCGCGTCTTCGTTTTCCATCACCGGCAGGTTCGAGCCGAGCACCGAGTGAACCCACTCCATGCCGGCTTCCATGCTGTCGACCCGCGGCAGGTTCTCGACCATCATCTTCACCAGTTGCGCGGAGAAACCCGCGGCGAACAGGTGCTTGGTCAGTGCTGCGTGCGTCGGGCTGCGGCGCTGATGGTCGGCCCACAGAAGGCCGGTGAACTGCTCTTCCATCATGCCGCGCATCGACGCGAGTTCGTTCATGACCGTCTCGTTGACGATCTGCTCCATGCGCGCCTTGATGCCCTCGGTGACGGCAGCAGCGGCGCTGGCGGGCAAGCCGGCAAGCGGGTTCGCCGCGCCCTTGACGTCGGCCTGCACGGCCGGGGCCACGCGCTGCGCGGCGCGGCGAGCGGCGAGTTCGGCCGCTTCGCGCGCCCATTCGGGCGTCGCCGGATCGTCGATCGTCGCCGGGATTTCGACCGGCGTGCCCAGACCGCGCGCCATGGCGGCGGCCGGTGTCATCACCGGCTTCGCCGTGTGCACGACATCCTGCGCCGCGATACGGCGGGCATGATCGATCAGCCAGGGATTCGTTTCGACCATCGAGCGTTGACGCGCCGGCGTCTCGGCGATAGCCGGCGGCGGTGTCATGGCGGGCAGCGGGGTGGGCGCATCGGAGCGCACTTCGATCCGGTTGTCCGGACGGCCTTGCAAACGCCCCTCCGCACGCCCATCCAGACGGCTTTCGCTCCGCGCTTCGGAACGGATCTCGACGCGCGCGTCATCGGATGTACGCGGGCTGGATGCTGCGGCGCCCGTGTTGCCTGTCGACGTGCTGGTTTCGTGCAATTCCGCTTCGGTGCTGCCCGTTGCCGCGCGCTCCGTGCCAGAGCCGGCTTCCGGGCTCGCGCCGAACACAGACGAGAAAACATCAGGCATGCCGCTGGCGTACGGATTGACCGACATCGACGGCATCGATGCCGCCGAACGCGCGGCCGGCGCACCGCCGAAGCCCGTGCTCATCGTTACGTTGCTGTTCGCGCCGAAGCCGCTGCCCAAGCCTGCGTTCGTGCCTGCCGGGCTACCTGCGCCGAAGCCCGTGCTCGCGCCAGTATTTCCATTGCCACTATTCAGTCCACTGCCGATATTGCCGTTACCACTGTTACCACCACCGAACGTCGGCCCGAAACCGGCGCCATCGGCACCCTGCTGCGCAGGCGAAATTGCGGCCAGATCGCTATCGGCGAGCGCGACGATTTCGACGGTGCCGTCTTCAATGGTGCGATTCGACAACACGACTGCATCGGAGCCCAGTGCTTCACGAACGAGACGCAGCGCGTCACGACTCGTTGCGCCGACAAATTTACGAATGTTCAAGCTTGACTCCCCGATGAGCTTTACGGACCGGCAACATACCGCTTCCCATTGAGAGCGATTATTGCGAAATAAGTCCAGCGGCCATCGGTGGATAAAGACCGGGAAAGGCAGGCAATTCGCGCATTAGGTGCGCGGCATGGGGAATCAACCCTGCGCGCCGATCACATTCGCGACACGCACATGCCGCGTATCGGGCACTTCCGCGTAAGACAGCACCTTCAACTGGGGCAGACTGCGGCGCAGGAAGCGCGCGAGCATCGCACGCAGCGAATGCTGCACGAGCAGCACCGGCGCGAGGCCCAGATGCTGCTGACGCGTCATCGCCTTCTGTACTTCCGTCAGGAGCGTATGCGCGAGACCTGGCTCGAGGCCCGGATTCGCGCCGGTCGCAAGCGCCTGTGACAGCACACGTTCGAGGTTGGCGTCGAGGCCCATCACCTGCATGTCGCCGGAGCCGGGGAACCACTGCTGCGTGATCGCGCGACCCAGCGCGAGACGCACTGCCGCGGTGAGATCGTGCGCATCCGTGATCTTTGGCGCGTGTTCGGCAAGCGATTCGAGAATCGTGCGCAGGTCGCGGATCGGCACGCCTTCTTCCAGCAGGTTCTGCAGCACCTTTTGCAGCGTCGTGAGCGGCAGGATTTTGGGCACCAGATCGTCGACGAGCGATGGCGTGTCCTTCTGCATCCGCTCGATCAGCGACTGCACTTCCTGACGGCCGAGCAGTTCCGACGCGTGCGTGACGACCAGGTGATTCAGATGCGTCGCGACGACCGTGCTCGAATCGACCACCGTGTAGCCATACACCTGCGCCTGTTCGCGCAGGTTCGTATCGATCCAGATGGCCGGCAGCCCGAAAGCGGGATCCTGCGTCGGCGTGCCCGGCAACGCGGCCGTCACCTGGCCCGGATTGATCGCGAGCCACTGGCCCGGATATGCCTCGCCAACACCCACTTCGACGCCCTTCAGCGCAATCCGGTAGCCGTTCGGCCTCAATTCGAGGTTGTCCCGGATGTGAATCACCGGCGGCAAAAAGCCAATTTCCTGAGCGAACTTCTTGCGGATGCTCTTGATCCGCTTGAGCAGTTCGCCGTCGGAATTCTTGTCGACGAGCGGAATCAGCCGGTAGCCGACTTCGAGGCCGAGCGTGTCGATCATCGTCACGTCGTCCCAGCTGGCTTCGGTGGCCTCGGACGGCGTGAGCGCGGCCGGCGCGACGTTCACGAGCGCGGCGGCCGTCTTGCTCTGCGACGCGCGCTTTTTCATCGTGCGGCCAAGCTGGATCAGGCCGCCGCCGAGCAGCAGAAACGCGAAGTGCGGCATGCCCGGGATCAAACCCATCAGCACGAGAATCGCGCCGGTGATCACCAGCACGCGCGGGTTCGTGAAGAGCTGGCCCGTCAGCTGCGTGCCGATGTCTTCGTTGGTCGCGACGCGCGACACGATCACACCGGCCGCCGTCGAGATCACGAGCGACGGGATCTGCGCGACGAGGCCGTCGCCGATCGTCAGCAGCGTGTAGACCTTGCCCGCCGATGCGAAGTCCATGCCGTGCTGCGCGACGCCCACAATCAGGCCGCCGAAGATGTTGATCACCATGATCAGCAGGCCGGCAATCGCATCGCCGCGCACGAACTTGCTCGCACCGTCCATCGAGCCGTAGAACTCGGCCTCCTGCGAGATTTCCGAGCGCCGCTTGCGGGCCTGTTCTTCGTTGATGAGGCCGGCGTTCAGGTCGGCGTCGATCGCCATCTGCTTGCCGGGCATCGCGTCGAGCGTGAAACGCGCGGACACTTCCGCGATCCGCCCCGCGCCCTTCGTGATCACCATGAAGTTGATGACCATCAGGATAATGAAGACGACGATACCGACCGCGAAGTTGCCGCCCACAAGGAAGTGACCGAACGACTCGATCACCTGACCGGCCGCGTCCGGGCCGGTGTGGCCTTCGAGCAGCACGACCCGCGTGGACGCCACGTTCAGCGAAAGACGCAGCAACGTCGAAAACAGCAGCACGCTCGGGAAGGCCGCGAAGTCGAGCGGCTTCATCGTGTACATGCTGACGAGCAGTACCATCACCGAAAGCGCGATGTTGAAGGTGAACAGCAGATCCAGCAGGAACGGCGGCAACGGCAGGATCATCATGCCGAGAATCATGACGATCAGCACCGGACCCGCGAGCGCGCGCAGGTTGGTGCCGCTCAATGCGTCCGGCCGTCGCGAAAGGAACCCTACGCGTGCGTTCATGCTGAGGCTCCCTTGCCTTCGTTTTCATCGCCGAGCGCGTCGGCGGCTTCCTGATCGGCTTCGCCGTCCGCGACGCCGCCCTTGTCGAGGTCGGCGGGCACATCGAACCCGGTCGGTGCGACCGGCGCCTCGCCGCCTTCGTCCTTGAAACGTTTGAGCTGGTAGACCCACGCCAGCACTTCTGCGACCGCGCCGTACAGCGGGCCCGGAATTTCGCGATTCAGTTCGACGTTGTGGTACAGCGCCCGCGCGAGCGGCGGCGCTTCGAGCAGCGGCACGTTGTTCTCGGTGGCCAGCTCGCGGATGCGCGCGGCCACGAGGTTCACGCCCTTCGCAACGACCTTCGGCGCGCGCATCTCGCCATCCGTGTACTGCAGCGCGACGGCGAAGTGGGTCGGGTTGGTCACGACGACGTCCGCCTTCGGCACTTCCGACATCATCCGGCGACGCGCAATCGCGCGCTGCTGCTGGCGGATGCGGCCCTTCACGTGCGGATCGCCTTCGTTTTCGCGGTGTTCGCGTTTCACTTCGTCCTTCGTCATGCGCAACTTCTTGTGGTACGTCCAGAGCTGATACGGCACGTCGAGGGCGGCGACGAGCGCCATGCCGGCCACGGTCATCCCGCAGCAGACGGCGATCAGATGAACGGCGTTGGCGAACGCTTCGTGCATCGGCTGCATCCCGAGCGCGAGGATTTCGTCGCGATGACTCATGATCGCCGTTGCGCCGATGACGCCGACCACCAGCGTCTTCGCGAACGACAGGCCAAGCTGGATCGGGCCGTTGATCGAAAACATGCGGCCCAGACCGGTGATCGGGTTGAGCCGGCTGAACTTCGGCTCCCAGGATTTCGTCGAGATCAGCCAGCCACCGAGCGCGAGCGGCGAGAGCAATGCGGCGGCGCCCGTCAGCGCGAGGATCGGGAACAGCACCGACAGGCCTTCGCGACCTGCGACGCCCGCACTGATCAGCATGCGGCGTGTTTCGAAAACGGTCGCGTGGTCGAAAGTGAAGGCCGCCCGCAGCATGTTCTGCATACGCTCGCCGATCGAGCCGGACATCGCCCACGTGCCGAAAAAACCCGCCGACAGCAGCGCAAAGGTGGAAAGCTCCCGGGAACGCGCAACCTGCCCCTCTTCCCGCGCCTTTTCGATGCGCCGGGGAGTGGCTGATTCGGTTTTTTCGAGGTCGCTATCCTCTGCCAACGCGCTCTCCAGATGATCGGGGCACCATGCCCTTTTTCAGTGAGAGCGATTATTCCTGCAGAAGTCGAGCGACGATCGACGGATAAGGCCGGGGAAAGGGCGGTATTTCGCGGGATGGGTACGCGGCGGCAGGGCTTTCGCCCGTGCCGCACCGGAATCATGACGGCGGCCGCGCCCGCGAGGACGCCGCCGCCCAGCCTGTCGATGCATTACCGGCGGGCGTTGTCCCACGCCGGATCTTTTTCCAGCACGACATAGAACTGCAACGTGCACAATTCGAGCAGCTCGTCGCGCGTGACGTTCTTCAGCGTCAGACGATCGGTTTCGATCGACGTCGGCGTCGACGCTGCGTGGGTGTTCCAGAACCCTTCCAGGCGCCGGTCAATGGCGTTGCGGAACGTGACGACCCGGTATCCAGTCTCGGTGCAGAATCTCAGCACTTCGTTCTGCGTGAAGAAGCGGATATGCGTGATGTCCAGCAGGCCCGCACCGGAGTACGTCCAGTTGCCCTTACTCAGATCGTCGATGAGCATCAGGTTGCGCACGTTCGGGATGCTTAGCACGAGCTGCCCGGTAGGCGACATGTAGGGCCGCAGCGTGACCATCACGTCCCACGGGTTGTACATGTGCTCCAGCACATCCGCGAGCAGCACGGCGTCCAGCGTGCCCTTCGCAATCCCTTCCGCTTCGAGGTCGAAGTCCTCGAACTTGCCTACAAGGACCCGATCGATCTTGCCTTTGGCGAAGTTCGCCGCGGCACGGTTCACCTCGACGCCCCAGACCCGGCTTTGGGGAAACCGCTGCTTGATCAGCGCGGCCGTCGACCCACCCGCGCAGCCGATATCGAGCGCAACAGACGGGTTGTTCGTGTACAGCGCGACCAGGTCCTCGCGACCTCCCATGTGGTAGGCCGCGGCCACGTCGCCGTGCTCGACATCGAGAAATTCCTGCCACACGTAGCGCTGCGTGCTGGCGATCTTGCGAGCACAGCGGCTGATCAGTTCGGCTGTTCGTGCTGCAGCGCTGACAGCTGTCACTTCGTGATACCAGGACTTGCGCCGCGCGGCCAAGCTGGCCGTGACCGCACGGAACGTCGCATCGCCCATCAGTTGCTGAACGAGCGGCGCCACTTGCGCGGCCTCGACGCACAGCACACCGTCGCGGGCGCCGAAGCTGCCGCCGGCCACCGCGCCGAAGTCGGTCTCGACGTTGATCGCCGGTACGTCCGACAGCAGGGCTTCGATCGCGAAATTCGATTCGTACGACACGACGACGTCAGCGGCTGCGGCCCAGTAACGCGCTTCATCGACCGAATAGCGAACGTGGTCGGCCACGCCGTAACTCGTGGCGATCTGCATGAACTGCTCGCCTGCCCGATCTCCCGACGCACCGTTGCCGCGCTCCTTGAAGACAAGCACGACGTCCGTCGTCGCCGACTTGCGCAGCGCGGCGAGCGCACTGCAGGCCTCGTGCATCTGGGTCGCGGCATCGCGGTTGTCGAGCGCGCTCAGCCGCGCGTTCCACGTTGAGCCCCAGACGACCCAGTGCGCAGCGAGCGGCAGGCTGTAGGCCGCGGCGAGTTGCGCGCGCAGTTCGCCGCGGTTGGCCACCAGCACCGGTAGCATTTCCCAGTGCGAATTGCCGACGACGTGAATGTGATCTGCGGGAATGCCGATATCCTCGAAGTACTGCGCACTGCGCGGGCCGGCGACCGCCATGTGGTCCGAGAGGCACGGCTCGCCGATGTAATCGCGGCCCATGCCCGTGCCGTGCGCCACCTGCAGCACTGGAATCTCGTGCGCCCGCGACCACAACGCCAGCGTCTTGCCGTCGCGCATGACATCTTCGTTGAGCACGGTGATTTCGATGTCGTAGTCGTGCGAGAGGACGGTCAGCACATTAAGCCAGCCCTCGATCACCGGCAGTTCGACGGCGACCACTTCTTCAACGTCCCGCAGCACATCGCGCGACACGGGGTCTTCCGCAAGACCGACACTCGCGGGGCCTTCGGCGAACCGCTTTACGAGCGCGACCGCCATACCGGTGCGGGCCGATGCGCTGTCCGTAGGCAGTAGATGCAGTGTCGAACCGCGTTTCTCAACGATGTCGCGCAGCGCAGCGCTCGCCAGATAGTCCGGCACGATCACCGCGCGTGGGCGGTCCTGCAGATAATGCTCGAGAACCGACAGGTTCTTTTCCCAGAGGGAATAAATGAGGGCGGTCTTTTTCATTCGCTACGTCCACCTGTTGCCTGCACGAACCGGGACACGACCTTTCGTTGCAGTTGATATTCAAGTCCGGCGCCAAGACCGGTGCAATCTCTCTCGCACAGTCTGGCGAGCGCCGGGTTCTGATGCCACGACTGCACGAAGCCCTGCAGTTGTCGATCGAGCTGTTCCGCGTCGACCCAGCGCTGGAGCGTGGGGCCGTTGCGCGGCGCGAGATCGGCCCAGCTGATCGCATCGGTGCGGCCAAGGAACGTCGTCAGCAGGAAGTACGCGACCTTGCGATTGCGCAGACGGTCAAGGTGCGCGTCGAACCGCTCGCGCCACACGTCGACAGGCAGGTTGAGTCGCGACGCGAGGTCGTCGAGCCTTACCGGCGAGCTGGCGAGATAGCGGGTCAACATCAGGTCGTTCGCCTGCCAGCGCTGGTTGGCCGCGTCGTCACGCTCGTTTTCCAGCACGACCATGTAGCGGCCGGTCGTGAAGTTGTTCAGACACGCAAACCATTCCTGCTCGAGAAACAGCGTCATATCCAGCAGCGCGTCGTCGGATCCGATCCACGACAGCTGGCGATGCCACCAGTTGGTCGACTGCAATGGCTTGGGAAAATGCCAATGACGATATTCCCCACTAAACACGCTGCCGTACGGCACCAGTGCAACGACTCGCATGCCGAGGCGATTCGCCGACGCCACCACTTCGTCGCTCGACCAGTGCATGTTGAACGCCGAGGCGTCCTGCTTCATCAGCGATTCCACCGTCACGTTCTGACCACGCGAAAAGCTCAGATGGTCCAACGAGTAGATGTCGAAAATCAGCCGGCCGCCGGGTTTCACCACACGCTGCCACTCTTTCAGCACGTTTTCCACGTGCGGAAAATGCGTCATCACGTTCAGCGAAATAAGGCTGTCGAAGCGGCCGCTTTCGAACGGTAGCGCCGTCACGTCACCCGGCACCAGTTCGACCGGCTGACCGCCCGCGAGCCGGCGACACTCGTCGAGCATCGCCTGCGAGCTGTCGGTGCCGGCGAGCCGAAACCCTTTCGAGAGAAGCGGCAGGGAAGCGCGCCCGGTGCCGATGCCGACATCCAGCACGTCCACACCTTTCACATAGTGCTCGCACAGCGCCACTTCAACCTTGTTCTTCAGCCGGTTGGTGCCCGTATTCTCCATCATGCGGTCCGAATACCACGCCACCATGCCCGGGTCTTTCCACGCGTCCGTCTTCCACGCGATCAGATCCTGCTCAGAGTTGCTCATCACTGTCCTTATTCAGAATTCAATCGAAACGCGCTGCCGGGCCAGCACAAACGCTTCGGCTGCCGCGAATCCGGCCGAAGCGCCGCGCCATCCGGCCAGGTGCCGCACAGCTTCCAGCGAGCGTGCGTGCGGGAACGGCCTCATCTCTCCGGCATACGCATTCAGCGCAGCCAGCTTTGCATCCAGGGTTCGTCCGATGCCGACGAACACGTTCGGTACGAACGGCACTGCCGCACCCGCGGGCATCCATTCCGTCGCCGACGACACCTCGAAACACAGCACCTGGTCGACACAATGGCCCGGCAGCGGACGACAAGCCGTCATCACGGCCTCATGCGTGCGCCGGTGATCGATGTTCAGATCGCCAGCGAAATGCGTGTAGACCGTCGACGGCCGATAACGCTCGACCAGCTCTTCCACCACTTTCACCAGGTCCAGCAATGCGACGCAGTCGAGCCGGTTATCCGGAAAATCGAACAGCGTCAGCGTCTTTGCGCCGACGATCGACTGCGCCTCCGAGGCCGCGTCGTGCAGGCGTGCGAACGCCGCGTCGTCGGCCGGACCGCGGCTCGTCAGCCCCTGCGCGAGAATCGCAATGTGCACGTCGTCGCCGCGCGCGGCATGGGCGGCCATCGTGCCGCCGCAGCCGAGGATTTCATCGTCGGGATGAGCAGCCACCACGAGGATCGACTGTTTTTTCATCGCTCTCTCACCGCTTTTTCAACACGCAATGCCATGACGCGATCACGCCCGGTTGCGGCAGCAGCACGCGCACGACCTTTTCTTCCAGCGCGACCCAATCCCAGCCTTCAAACAATTCACGCAGATGCGTCTCGTCGCTGAAATGCACGCGCCCGACGCCCGCGAAAGGCCCCGATTCGATGTGATCGCGCGTCCACCGGTCACCCGCCGGCACACCTGACTGAAACCCTGTGTGTGACGTGGAAAACCAGTCGATGCCGATATACAGGCCACCCGGCTTCAGCTTCGACGCGAGCCGGCCGATGCCACGACGGATCGACGCTTCATCGTTATGCGTCATGGCCGCGCGGTCGACGATCAGGTCGAACGCCCCGTCGAAAGGAATGTTCGCGATGAAGTCGCCGGTCGTGATCTGCGACGCCATTTGCGGGAACCGCTCACGCACTGTGTGTGCCGCAGTCTCGCTGCCTTCCACCGCGAAGTACTGTGCGCCTGTCGACAGCAGAAACGGAATGTTCGCGCCCACGCCGCATCCCACTTCGAGAATGCGGCTCGCGCTGTTCAGATGCTTTGCGTGACGGCGAGTCATGCTGACGAGATCGGACCAGGGCCAGCGGCTGTCATGACCGCCTTCACTGAACGCACGTTCCCAAGCAGAGGAAAAGCTCACAGCGGGTGTACTCCGTGAAAAAAATCCAGCAATGGAACCGGACTATTCATCCACACATCGACGATGCCGAGTGCCGGCACAAATTCGCCATGCAGCTGCGAATACGGCTCGCACCTGTAGTCCTGGTAAATCACTTCGATGTCGTGTGAAGCAAAGGCGGATTCATTCAGATAGTCGCGTCCGAGCTTGCCCGAAAGATAGCGATTCGCGCCAAAATGCCGGCACAGATCGAGAACCAGATCCGATTTCTTCGATAACACGGGCAGTTCGCTCGAGCGAACCAGCTGCGTGGCGCCGAGTCCGAGCTCCTGAATCCAGAATTGCAGCTGCCACCAGCAGAAGTCCGCAAGCGATGCATGTGCGCCGCCATAGAGCGCTTCCAGCCGCGCGAACTTTTCCGCGAATCCAGGCGCCTTCGCATAGCTGAGCGCGATCGCCTTCAGATGCTTCTTGCGCCACGCCAGGCTGTCGTCGATTTCCAGCGTCTGCAGCGTGCCTTCAAGATGACCTTTCTGACGCACCGGCACCGTCAGCCAGAACGGACCGTTCGGCCCCTTGATGCGATTGCGATTGGTAAAGCTGTTCTTCTCGAACTGCACCGTGTCCAGGTAGACGAAGATATCCGCGCGCGCGATCTTCGCGAAGTAGCCCAGCCACGGCAGATACGCCGGCTGATGCGCGGACAGGCTGCACGTCATCACGCCTCCGCTCCGCCGGTGGCTTCGACCTGCGCGCGGTAATACCCCGCACGTACTTGCATCGGGTTGCCGGTGACAAGGGAGAACGACGGGATGTCGCCGGCATCGACAACCGTGCCGGCCGCCACGACGCAGTAGTCGCCCAGCCGCGCGCCGCCCTTGATGACACTGTGCGAGCCGATAAACACGTGATTGCCGATATGGATGTCGCGGCGGTCGATTTCGTCTGACAGCCCAAGACAGCGGCGATGTGAATCCGCGCAGTTGATCGCAACGAACGACGCGATATCGCAGTCGTGACCGATGACGACATTCGCGCCCTTCGCGTTGACTTCCGACATCGCACCGATGAACGTGCCCTCGCCGATCCGCGGCTCGCCATTGATCCACACGAGCGGGTGAAACCGGTTCGGCTTGAATGTCGTCAGCTCAGTGAACTGCTGCTGCAGTGCTTCGACGCGTATGGAATCAGGTGCGCTCATCGACCGTCTCCCTGATCTCGCGCTGCATGTCGCCGAGTTCGAGCCGGCGGCCGGCTGCCAGCGGCCGATGTGCAGTCATGCCCACCACCTGCGCCAGCATGTCGGGCGCAAGGCCGCCGCCGGGCCGGCGCGCGCCGATGTTGTCCGCCGTCAGCGTTTCGCCCGCGGCGACATCGCGCAACACGACGAGACTGCGGCGTGCGAGCACGCGCATGTCGAGTTCCGCGGGTGTCGGACGCACCAGCGGGCTGCCGAGCATCGCATGCGCGGTGCGAATGCCGTTGATCCATTGTTCAAGCCCCGCGGGTTCTTCGGAGAACCAGTGGTCGGGACCGGGCAGGTCCTGCGCCAGCGTGAAGTGCTTTTCGAAGACGCACGCGCCGAGCGCGGTCGCGAGCGATGCTGCAAGCGGCCCCTGTGTGTGGTCGGAAAAGCCGACCTGCAGACCGCCGAAAGCCTGGCGCAATGTGGCGAGCTTGCGGATGTTGACGTCGGCGGGCGGCGTCGGATATTGCGACGTGCACAGCAGCAGCACGACGGGATAGCCGTCGTACCAGCCGGCCGCTTCGAGCGCCTGATGCACTTCGCCGATGTCGCTCATTCCACACGACAGGATCAGCGGCAAACCGGTCTGCGCGTAACGGCGGATCAGCGGCAGATTGGTGAAATCGTCGGAGCCGATCTTGACGGCCGGTACACCGATCTCGAGCAACAGATCGAGATCGGCAGGATTCTGTGGCGTCGACAGGAACGTGATGCCAGCCTTGTCGCAATGCGCTTTCAGCTTGAACCAGTTTTCGCGGCTGAACTCGTAGCGTTGGAACATCGACAGCATCGATTCCGTCACCGCTACGCCCTGCGACTGATACGTGAACGTTTGCTTCGGATCACCGCAAAAATCGACAGCCTTGAAGGTCTGGAACTTGACCGCGTCCGCACCGGCGGCCTTCGCGGCCTCAATCATCCGGAACGCACGTTCGAGCTCACCGTTGTGGTTGATGCCCACTTCAGCAATGGTGAACGGCTCACATCCCACGCCGATCAGGCGACCGCACAGCTCAATGTCTCGTTGCATGTTATGCGCACCTGTCCATCGTTTCATTGACAGCGTCGACGACGCGCGCTGCGCCTCTTCCATCGACGCATCCCCATGCCGCCCGCGACATCGAACGCAGTGCGTCCGCATCGAGCGCGCGCAATCCTTCTGCGTAGGTGTCTGCAGTTACGTCTCGCGCCTTCCCGAGCGAGCGCGCGCAACCGCGCTCCGTCAGTGCAGCAATCACCTCGCGCTGGTTGTCGGCAAGCTCGACCACGAGCGCGGGCACGCCCAGCAGGCAGCGCTCCCAGCTTGCGCTGCCCGCGCTGCCGACACTCAGATCGGCAACCGACAACAGATCCGCCATGTACGGAGTTTGCTGATGGAACCCCCAGCCGAGGCTTTGGCACGCCACTTCGATTCCGGACGGATCCGGGTGTGCCGCACCGATTACGACGTCGACCTCCCAGCCAGTGTTTTCCAAGGTCGCGAGTCCCTGCAATGCCTTCGCCGTTTCATTGCCTTCGTCGCTGCCGCTGAAAAACATCACGACGCGCCGCAACTGGCCGTCGCGCGGCGCACACCGCGTGCGGGCCGCGCGAAATTCCGGCTGCACGAGCGCGAAGCGCGGTCCGAGCAGCAACTGGCACGCCTCCGGCACCCAGCGCTCATAGCGCTGCGCCGAAGGCGAACAATCGTTCTGGTCGAGCAACCAGTCGCATGCATGTGGACGGTCGGCCAGATCGTCGATTGCCAGCAGCCGGCCGACTGTTTGTCGCAATGCGACTTCCCAGCGGGCGTCGAGTCCGTAGTGATCGACGACAACCAGATCCGCCTGCCAGCGTCTTGCAAACTCCCGTGTTTCCTCTGCGTCGGCTTCAGCGTCGTCGTCATCGCCCGCCAGTACGTGAAGCGCGTAGCCGGTTTGTTCCGGTAGCGTCAACAGCGCGCCCGGAAGATCGCGACACACAAACGCGATCGCGGCGCCCCGGGCGGCGAACTGGCGCGCCAGCGCAAGCGACCGCATCAGGTGTCCCATGCCGGTTGCCGCGCCGCTATCGCAACGGAAAAGTACGCGACGCATTACATGCCACTCATTTCGCGCGCGAGGCGTTGCGCAACCATGAAGTCGTCGGCCGTATCGATGTCGACCGAGCGCGTGAACGGCATCAGATGCGCGCGCATGCCCGGTCCGTAGAACTCGCCGTGGGCGAGAAACGCGGCGACGTCGACGGCATACGTGCTGCCATTCCCCGCGACCAGCGTGCCCACGTCACTGCTGCGCAGGTTGCACAACGCTGGCCACATCGGATCGACGCGGCCGTCGGCGGCGAGTTTCAGCGCCTGATGCGGGTAGTGCGTAAAGCCCGTCGCCGCAATTGCGAAATTGCAATCGGGTTCGGCAAGCAACGCCATCGTCGCGCGGATGTCGGCCGCGTTACGCAGCGGCGCAGTCGCATACAGGCAGCACATCTGCGTGTCGTCGTGACCCGCTTCGCGGCGACGTGCCAGCAGGTCGCGTGCAACCTGCACGATCGTCGCGTCGTCGCCGGCCAGATCGACGCGGCGACGGTCCAGCTTCGCGCCGCAAGCCAGTGCGACTTCGGCGATCTCGTCGTCGTCGGTCGACACGACGATGTCGTCGAACAGGCCCGCCTGCTGTGCCGCCTCAATCGTCCACGCAATTATCGGCCGGCCCAAGAAGGGCAGCACGTTCTTGCGTGGCAGCCGTTTCGAGCCGCCGCGCGCGGGGATCAGGGCAAGCCTAGCCATGGCTCAGGTCGTCGAGGCTCAAGACGTGGCCGGCGGGCAGGTCGCGCACCAGCGTCGTTTCGAGCAGTTCTTCATAACGGTCAGGACCGATGCCGAATCCAGGACGGCGGAACTCGACTGCAATGTCGCCCAGCTTCTGGCCTGCCTGCGCCGAACCCTGAAGGTGAACGCTGCGGCGAATGCGCTTGCGCTTCTGGAGTTCTTCCGCGTGCATCACGCGCCGGTTCGTGCCGAGCGCCATTTCGACATCGCGGATCGCCTGCACGAAGCCGCGCATGTCCTGCGGTTCGAGCGAGAAGACGTGCTCGACGCTACGCGTCATGCGGTCTTCGGTGATCGTCTTTTCGAGCAGGTTCGCGCCGAGCGCAAGCGCGGCGACGTCCATGTCCCAGCCCGGCGTGTGATCAGAAAACGCGACCGGGTACGGGAACATGCGCTTGAGCGTCGGAATGACGTTCAGGTTGATGCTCGACAGGCGCGCCGGATAGCCGGACGGGCACTGGTGAATGATGATGTTTTCGTTGCCTTCGGCGCGGATCACGTCAATCGCGGCTTCCACTTCGCCGACACTCGCGTTGCCCGTGTCCAGCTGAAGACACATGCCCGTGCCCGCCGCCTGACGCAGCAGCGGGAAATGATTGACGTCGGCCGACGCGATCTTGATCGAATCGCAGCCGAGGCTCTCGAGCAGGCGCACGTCTTCTTCGAACGAAACGGTCGAGAAGAATGCGAGGCCCAGCGAATCGCTGTACGCCTTCAGCTCGCGCCATTCCGACTCGGCCAGACACCGGCGCCGAAGAATCTCGTACAGCGATTCTTCGACCGGCTCCGTCTTTCCGGTTGCGCGGTCGACCAGCACTTCGTAGCTGAAGGTCATCGCCTTGTCGGCGACGAGGCGGTCCGGATCGAAGATCTGGAATTTGACAGCGTCGGCACCAGCGTCCGCTGCCAGTTTGACGAGGCGCTTCGCCGACGCGAGGCTGTCGTGCGTCGGACCAGCTTCGTAGGTGATGAAGCAAGGCTGGCCGTCGCCGACGACGCGCTCTCCAAAGTGTACGGTCATCATGAAATCTCGCTCAATGTCGTGGTGACTGCGTCGACAACCCTCTCAAAATCCTGATCCCGCATCGCGGGGAACAGCGGCAAAGTCAACGCACGGTAGTAGTAATGTTCGGCGTTCCTGCAGTAGCCAGGCTGGAACCCCCGCGCACGGTAAAACGGCTGCAGATATACGGGCTGATAGTGAACGTTGACCTGCACGCCTCGGGCGCGCAGCGCGTTGAAGGCCGGTTTGCGCCAGCTGGCGTCGTCCAGTGTGACGACCTGCAGATGCCACGCCGGACGGGCGTCCGGTGCGTCTTCGGGCAGGCTGAGCGGCAATCCGGCAAGCGCCTCGCGATAGCGCCCCACCAGTTCGCGCCGGCGCGCGACGAACCCGTCGAGCCGGTTCATCTGGCTGGCGCCGAGCGCGGCCTGAATGTCGGTCATCCGATAGTTGAAGCCGAGATCAAGCTGCTGGTAGCTCCATGGGCCATCCACTTCGCCCTGCAGTTGCGCCGGGTCGCGCGTGATGCCGTGTGAGCGGAAGCGCAGCAACGCCTGATACAGATCCTCGCGGTTAGTCAGCACCATCCCGCCTTCGGCGGTGGTGACGATCTTGACCGGATGGAAGCTGAACACGGTGACGTCGGAATATGTGCAGCTTCCCACCGGCTTGTCGCGGTACTGGCCGCCGATCGCGTGCGACGCGTCTTCGACGAGCGCGAAGCCGTAGCGCTGCGAAAGTTCGTGCAGCGCGGCCATGTAGCATGATTGCCCGGCAAAGTGCACCGGCACCACGACTTTCGGCAGGCGGCCCGCGCGTTGCGCTTCTTCGAGCTTGTGCGCCAGATGCTCGACGGACAGATTCAGCGTGCGTGGATCGATATCGACGAAATCGATGTCCGCGCCGCAGTAGAGCGCGCAGTTCGCCGATGCCACAAACGTGTTCGGTGAGGTCCACAGCAGATCACCCGGCCCGAGATCGAGCGCGAGGCAGGCGACGTGAAGCGCCGCCGTCGCGTTCGACACCGCGACCGCGTAACGTGCGCCGCAATATTGCGCGACGCGCGCTTCGAAGTGCTCGATGGCGGGACCTTGCGTCAACCAGTCCGAGCGCAGC
This sequence comes from Paraburkholderia sp. GAS334, assembly GCF_050436625.1. Taxonomy (NCBI): domain Bacteria; kingdom Pseudomonadati; phylum Pseudomonadota; class Betaproteobacteria; order Burkholderiales; family Burkholderiaceae; genus Paraburkholderia; species Paraburkholderia sp. GAS334. The sequence continues at coordinate 145,799 of NZ_JBNDMO010000013.1, forward strand.
ACCACGTTGACCGCGGCAATGTCGTCGTCGTCGATGGATTGACGGCCGTAGGGAATGGCTGCGCTCATGCCGTCTGGCGATCGAGTTTCATCAGTTCGTCGACATCGAGGAACCGCGTGTTGTTGTCGGACGTGTACTTGAAACCTTCCGCAACCGGCTTGCCTTTCTCGCCGAGGCCGTTCACCGCGTAGTCGGTCTGTACGACAAACTGAATGGACGGCTTGATCACGTAGTGATCATCGAATTCCAGCGTATTGATGCTGTCGTCACGGGCGATCATCATCTCGTGAAGCTTCTCGCCGGGACGGATACCGACCATGCGCTGCGGCAGCAGCGGCGCCATCGAGGTTGCCAGATCGACGATCCGGACCGACGGAATCTTCGGCACCAGCAACTCGCCGCCCTGAATGCGCGCGAAACTCTTCATGACGAAGTCGGCGCCATGGTGCAACGGGATCCAGAACCGCGTCATTCTCGGGTCGGTGATCGGGAGGCTGTCCGCGCCCTCGGCGATCAGTTTGCGGAAGAACGGCACAACCGAGCCACGCGAACCAACAACGTTGCCGTAACGCACCACAGCAAAACGCGTGCAATGTCCGCCGACCAGGTTGTTCGCCGCGACGAACAGCTTGTCCGACAGCAATTTGGTCGCGCCGTACAGATTGATCGGGCTGGCGGCCTTGTCTGTCGACAGCGCGATCACCTTTTCGACGCCGTTCTCGATCGCCGCGTTAATGACGTTTTCCGCGCCGTTGACGTTTGTGCGGATGCATTCCGTCGGGTTGTATTCCGCGGCCGGAACCTGCTTCAGGGCCGCTGCGTGGATCACATAGTCGATGCCGCGCATCGCCTGACTCATGCGTGCCGCGTCGCGCACGTCACCCAGGAAGTAACGCATGCAGGGGGCGTTGAACACCTGCTGCATTTCGAACTGCTTCAGCTCGTCGCGTGAAAACACCACGATCCGGGCCGGCCGGTAGTTCTCCAGCAGGGATCTGATGAATTTCTGGCCGAACGAGCCCGTTCCACCCGTAATGAAGATCGACTTGTTATCAAACATTGTTCGGTCCCTTCGACTTACCGCATTTGCCTGGCGGGCGTATTGCCCAATGGGACCTATTATTCCCGCGGACGTCGAGCGACGATCGACGGATAAAGCTAGGGAAAGGGGGGTATTTCGCGGGATAGCCACCTGCACGGGCGCGCTGTGGCACGGGCGCTGGAAGGTTCCGTTCTAACCAACGACAGCGGGAAAGGGACGGCTCCGGGTGGGCGTGCGCGGACTCTCGCGCCGCCTGAGCCGCCCCTTTTCCCGCCGGATCAGAACGCGATGAACGGCGCCTGGCCGGTGGTTGAACGCAGATCCATGCCGTAGAACACGTAGCGGCCGAAGAAGAACGGAAGGCCGAGATCGACCACGCCTGCCCCGATGCCCTGACCTGCCACGTCGTTGAAGGCAAAGTTACTGCCGCTCGAGACCAGCGTCGCCGCGCTGACGACGTTCATGTTGATGTTCGCCGTCGCGCTGCCGGCGCCCTTCACGGTGAACGGGCGCGTCTGCGCGGTCGGCGGGCAGTAGAAGCCTGGCTGGTTGCTGCCGCAGGCCTGTAGCGTCGTGTCGTCGAAGAAGTAGCCGTTTGAACCCGTATCGAACAGCGCTTTCGCCGGCTGACCGTTGAACGTGCTGCTAATCAGGTCGCCAGCATCGTCAGAGAGGAAGGTTTGCGCCGCCCCCAGTGAGTTGTTCGACTGCGTGTTGATGCCGAACACAAGCGTGCCCCGTGCCGAAGCCGCACCGGTATTCGGCACCGGCGGCAGCTGCACGATCACGCCGTTGTTGTCGCCGTTGAATTTCGGCACCGGATTGGTCACCTGCTGCGTGCTCAACGCCACGGTTGGGGCGCACGTGTTGCCGGTGCAACCGTAGTAATTGCCGGGAGCGGGCGCCTTCGTCGTGTCGGAACAGTTGGTGCCGCAGTCGATCTGCATCACGCCTACGCCAAGGATGCCGTTCACGCGAAGATCGTCGACCGTGTTCTCGGGCACGCCATTGCAGGTCGACGGCACCGCAGCCGGCAAATCGCCAATGATCTGGATCGGCAGACCGGACGCCTGCTTCTGCCCGATGGTGACATCGGCAGTACGCACGGTGCCCCACGTGAAGCCATCGGCGAAGTGCCTACATTCGGCCAGTTGCTGCGAGCCGTTGACGGTTGTTATCGGCAAGCCCCCCACCGCCGTCAGCGATGGATTGAGCACCGAACTCACGATCCGCAGCCCGAACGAGGCCGTGTCGAGCTGCACGTGATCGATGACCTGGCAGTTGGCCGTGCTCCCCGGCGCGCAGACCTTCACGCTGACAGTGGCGATGTTGATGACGTTCTTGAGGCCCTTATCGACGGTAATGGCGACGGTGTTCGCCGCACCCGCCGCGATCGGCTGCTGCGTCGGGCCGGCCGGCAACGAATTGATGCCGCCGTTGCTCGAGTTGCCGCCGTTGTCGCCGCCGCCCCCGCCGCATGCCGCCACGAGCGACACCCCGATGGCCACGGCTGCGACCTGCATCCATCCCTTGAGCTTCGATGTGATTTGCACGCTTCGTCTCCTGGTCATCAAGTGATCACTGGATGTCCTGGCCGCTGACGCCTGCCGGCAGCGCCTTCGGCAGCCAGGCGACACCCGCGAAGGCGCCCATATGGCCCCCGGAGCGCACGACCAGCGTGTCCTGATTGACCGACGCCACGCCGCGCCGGCCGAGGGTTGCGCGCGCGGCCTTCACGGCGTCGACGTATTGCGGGAAATAGCTGCCGAGCAGCACGGAGAGATCGGGCATCTGCGGCCCCTGCCACGCGATACCGAACACCGTCCCCGCCGACGAGACGTACTCGTGCACGACCGTGCCGCTGCCGAACGTCGTATCAACGACGGTGTAGGAGGCTGACGGAGACGAAGCAGCTGGGGAAGATGCCGCCGAAGAGGCGGCCGAAGAAGCAGAGCGCGCAACGACCGATGAGCCCTGCACGACGCGGGAAGAGGTGGAAGCGTCCGCGGGCGGCGTCATCGGGCTGGCGCCGAGACCCGCATGGGCGGACCGGACAACGATCAACGTACAGCACAATCCGAGCGACGCCAGTGCAACGGCGCGCGAGAGGCGACTCGATTTCGACATTTCAGGCTCTCCCTGACAGTGGCCGCGTGGTCCGCAAAGGCGCGAACCGGCAGCTCTGGATCTGGCCAGCCGTTCGCGCAGCGAACCGCGCGCCGGCATCATGTCGTCGTAGTATGCCTGCGGAACCTTTCAAAGAGTCAGTTCTGGCAGAAGGGAATGAAGCGCCACATCAACCGCGCGCATTCCGGGACCGCCGGAATGCCGCGCGACGGCGCTCGCATCAAAACCCGAGGCTTGCCAGCAGATCGTCGACCTGCGCCTGATCCTGCACGACGTCGGCCTTGCCTTCCGGGTTGATCTGCGGCCCGTTCAGCAGACCTTCCGGGCTGCCGGTCGGCGACATGGCTTCGGAGGCCACCAGCGCCGCGGCTGTCGCCGCGAACTGTTCGCGCCGCTCCGGTGCGATGTTCTCGACCAGCACACCGAGCAACTGCTGCTCGATCAGGTACACGACGTCCATGATCTTCTTGATGACCTGGCCCGTCAGATCCTGGAAATCCTGCGCGAGCATGATTTCGAGCAGCTGCGAGCTGGTCGCCGTGGTCGAATCGGGCAGATTCTTCAGGAACGTGCGCGTGTCGCCCATCAGCGCGCGCACTTCCTCGCGCTCTATGGGAGCGGCGTACCACTCGTCCCAGCGCGCCTCGAGGACACCCGCGTCGCGCTGCAGCTGCTCCTGCACCGGCTTCGCGATCTCGATGGCGGTCAGGACGCGTTCGGCGGCCTGCTCCGTCATCGTCACGACGTACTTCAGACGGTCGCGCGCGTCCGGCACGGCTTCCGCCGCGCGCTCGACATGCTTGTCGAGCCCCAGCTCGCGCATCGAGTCGCGCAGGTTGCGCGTCAGTTGCCCGATGCGGGCGAGAATCCGGTCGGTTGCGAGGTCGCTTCCGTCGTCCCGCGTATCGGCGCCTTGCGCGTCGGTCGGCTCATTCACAATCAGTTCCCCGTCTTCGCCATCTTCTCGAGAATCTTGTTGAGTTTCTCGTCGAGCGTCACCGCCGTGAACGGCTTGACCACATAGCCGCTCGCACCGGCCTGCGCCGCCGCGATGATGTTTTCCTTCTTCGATTCCGCCGTCACCATCAGCACCGGCAGGTGCGTCAGGTTCGCGTCGGCGCGAATTTCCTTCAGCATCGCGAGGCCGTCGAGGTTCGGCATGTTCCAGTCGGAAATCACGAAGTCGTAACGGCCGCTGCGCAGACGCGAGAGGCCGACTGCGCCATCTTCCGCCTCGTCGACGTTCGAGTAGCCCAGCTCCTTCAGCAGGTTGCGAACGATCCGGCGCATCGTCGGAAAGTCGTCCACCACCAGAATTTTCATTCCCTTATCCATTTCAATTCCCTTTCCCTTGTCTTAGAAGGTGCGGCGAGCGTCCGCCTGTTCGTTCAGTTCCAGGCGGGCATCATACCCGCTGTACGCGGTCGCCCATCGACGCAAGACGGGCCATCACGCGCCGGCTCATCTCGGAAAGCGATGCAATCTCGTCCGCTGCGCCCATCGCGATGGCTTCGCGCGGCATCCCGAACACGATACAGCTCGCCTCATCCTGCGCGAGCGTGTAAGCGCCCGCCTTTTTCATATCCAGCAACCCCGCTGCGCCGTCACGCCCCATGCCGGTCAGGATCACGCCGACGGCGTTCTTGCCTGCATGCTGCGCCGCCGAGCGGAACAACACATCGACCGATGGCCGGTGACGGTTCACCGGCGGCTCGTCAGACAGATGCGCAATATAGTTCGCACCGCTCCTTGCCAGCAAGAGGTGAGCGTGGCCAGGCGCGATATACGCGTGGCCAGGCAGCACACGTTCACCGTGCTCAGCTTCTTTAACGGTAATACGACATAAACCATTGAGGCGTTGCGCAAAAGATTTTGTAAATCCCGGCGGCATGTGTTGCGCGATCAACACAGCGGGTGCGTCCGGCGGCAGCGGCACGAGCACTTCGCGGATCGCTTCGGTGCCGCCCGTCGACGCGCCGACGATGATCAGCTTTTCCGTCGACAGCAGCGGATTGTTGAAGAGCGGCGCCGGCGCGGCCGGTGCGTGCGCATGCGCACCCGGTTGCGGCGCGGGCGCAGCCTGGCGCACACGGGCGCGGGCGGCGGCGCGAACCTTGTCGGCAAGCTTTTCGGCGTAGTCGAGCATGCCGTCGCGAATGCCGACCTTCGGCTTCGTGACGAAGTCGACTGCGCCGAGTTCGAGCGCGCGCAGCGTGATTTCGTTGCCGCGTTCCGTCAGCGACGACACCATCACAACGGGCATCGGCCGCAGGCGCATCAGCTTTTCGAGGAAGTCGAGGCCATCCATGCGCGGCATTTCGACGTCGAGCGTCAGGACGTCCGGGTTGTGCTGCTTGATGAGATCACGCGCGACGAGCGGATCCGGCGCGGTCGCGACGACCGTCATGTCCGGCTGCGCGTTGATAATTTCGGTCATCAGGCTACGGATCAGCGCTGAATCGTCGACACACAATACCTTGATTTTCTGCACGGCTGTCACGCCTCCTCTACGGTCCTGGCGTTGTTCTGGTTAGTCAGGCGCGTCGCGCCAGACAGTTCGATGCGCGGCTTCGTTGGCGCGGCGGCTCTCGCGGCGGCAGTCGACACGCCTGCTGTCGCGCTTGCTGCCGGACTGGCGCCGAACAGCTCGATGCGCGGCCTGCCAGCCGGCGACGCAAAGAGTTCGACCCGCTCGCGGGCCCGCGCGAGCCGTTCGGCGCGCGCTTCGGCGGTCTGCCGGGCGAGCGCCTGCTCGCGCTCGGTGACCCCCTGATCCTGCTGCAGACGCAGCTTCTTCACCATCACCTGGCCCGTGCGCGGCATGAACGCGACCTTGCGCGGATGCCCGCCCTGCAGGTCCTCGGCGGTGATGCGGATTTTTTCCAGCGCCAGATAGCGACGCACGAATTCCGAGTTGCGATCGCCGATGTTCATCGTCGTCATGCCGGCGAGCACAGCCGCGCCGCCGAACACCTTCGCTTCGAAGCGCTCGCGCCGGCCGCCGGCCTTGATGAGTTCGTTGATCAGCACTTCCATCGCGTAGGCGCCGTAGCGCATCGAATCCGACCCGGCCTGGACGACGTCGGCGCCGTCATCGGGGAGCATGAAGTGGTTCATGCCGCCGATGCCCGCTGTGCGATCCTGGATGCACGCCGCCACGCACGAGCCGAGCACGGTGACGAGCACCATGTCGTCGCCGGTCGTGTAGAACTCGTTCGGCAGCAGCTTGACGCCTGGACGCTGGAAGTGATTGTCGAAGTAGTGATTGGTCGCGATCGGCAGGGTGCTGCTCATACGCTTACCTCACCCATCGCCGAAGTCGAAACATGCGACGTCGCTGCACGCGAGGTGCCGCGCGCGCCACTGACATCGCGCGTGAGTTCGTAGACCGTCTGGCCGCGCAGCCTGAATGCCTGCGTCACGTACGTGAAGTTTTCCGAGTGGCCGGCAAACAGCAGCCCGCCCGGTTTCACAAGCGGCTCGAAGCGCGACAGCACGTGCGACTGCGTCGGTTTGTCAAAATAGATCATCACGTTGCGGCAGAAGATCGCGTCGAACGGCGAGCGCAATGCGTAGTCGCGGTCGGTCAGGTTCAGCTGCTCGAAGCGGACCATTGCGCGCACTTCCGGACGCACCTTCACCATGCCGGCATGCGCGCCGGTGCCTCTCAGGAAGAAGCGCTTCAGCCGTTCCGGCGACAGGTGCTTCACCTGATCGAACTGGTACATGCCGGCTTCGGCCTTCGCGAGCACCTGCGTGTCGATGTCGGTGGCGTGGACAGTGGCACTACGCGCCGCGCTGTCGCCAAGCGCCTCGATCAGCGTCATGGCGATCGAATACGGCTCTTCACCCGTCGAAGCCGCCGAGCACCACACCGACACCGGCGAACTGCGCTTCTTCACGAAGTCGGCGAGGATCGGAAAGTGATGCGCTTCACGGAAGAACGCCGTGAGGTTCGTGGTCAGCGCGTTCGTGAACGCTTCCCACTCGGCCGGATCGTTTGCCGATTCGAGCATGTCGAGATATGACTTGAAGCTTTCGAGCCCGCGGGCGCGCAGGCGCCGCGCGAGGCGGCTGTACGCCATGTCGCGCTTGTGGTCCGACAGCGAAATGCCCGCGCTGCGGTGGATCAGCTCGCGGATGCGGGCGAAATCCGCCGACGTGAACTCGAAGTCACGTGCCTGGTCGCCGGAGCGACCCGCGTCGGCCCGTTCGGACCGCTGCTCTGCGCGCGTTGCCATCATGCCTGACCGCCATTTCCTAGAACGTTTCCCAGTCGGCGTCGGAGCCGGCTGTACTGGACGCGGCCGCTGCCGGACGCGCTGCCGGTTCAACCGCGCCTGCTGAGGATTTCTTCTTCACTGCGGGTTCGGTACGTAGCGCCGCGGATTCCGGCTTCGCAGCCGGTGCTGCTGCGGGTGCCGTGGTGACATGGGCCTGCGCTTTGGCTGCGCGGGCTGCCGGAGCGGCCGACGCGACGGCCGCCGCCGGTGACACATGCGTTGCAGGCTTCGCGGCCGACGGCATCACCGGCGCGCGTGCGCGCTGCGGTCGCGTCACGCTGCTGCGCTGCTGTTCGTGCATGCCGCCTGTCACCCGCCAGCCGCCGACCACGGTCTGCAACTGGCGCGTCTGCTCTTCGAGCGATGCAGCCGCCGCTGCCGCTTCTTCGACAAGCGCCGCGTTCTGCTGCGTCACTTCGTCCATCTGCACGACGGCGCGGTTGACCTGCTCGATGCCGGTCGACTGCTCTTCCGAAGCCGCACTGATCTCGCCCATGATGTCGGTCACGCGGCGCACGGCCTGCACGATCTCGTCCATCGTCGTGCCGGCACGGCCCACCAGCACCGAGCCGCTCTGAACCTTGTCGGCCGACGTGCCGATCAGCTCCTTGATTTCCTTCGCCGCGCTCGCGCTGCGTTGCGCGAGGCTGCGCACTTCACCTGCGACGACCGCGAAGCCGCGGCCCTGCTCGCCGGCGCGGGCCGCTTCAACGGCGGCGTTCAGCGCGAGGATGTTGGTCTGGAACGCGATGCCTTCGATCACGCCGATGATGTCGACGACCTTGTTGGAACTCGTCGCGATGTCCTGCATCGTGCTGACGACCTGGCTCACCACGTCGCCGCCGCGCGTCGCGATATCCGACGCGTTGACGGCCAGCTGGCTCGCCTGGCGTGCGTTCTCGGCGTTCTGGCGCACGGTGCCGGTCAGCTGCTCCATGCTCGATGCGGTCTGTTGCAGCGAAGCCGCCTGCTGCTCGGTGCGTTGCGACAGATCGGTGTTGCCCATCGCGATTTCACGCGCGCCGGTGTCGATCGAACCGGTGCTGCTGTGCACGGACTTGACCATCGTCGCGAGGCTGTCCTGCATGTTCCTGATCGCGCTGAAGAGACGGCCGATTTCATTGGTGCTGAACACCTCGATCGGCTGCGTCAGGTCGCCCGAAGCAATGCGCTCGAACGCAACGACCGCGTCGTTGAGCGGCTGCACGATCAGGCCGCGCAGTGCGAAGCGGATCAGCACAACCATCACGAGCGCCAGCACCGTGACGCCGATGATGAGCGCCGTCATCGTCGAGATGTTCGCCTGCGACGCTTCCTGGCCGTCGACGGCGCTCTGCTGCAGCGCCTTCAGGACCGGCACGGCCGCGTTGTCATACGCGACGAACATCGGGCTGATCTTCATGTCCGCAATGGCGTGATAACCGGCGAGGTCGCCGGCGCGCAGCGCGGCGAATTCCGGATCCACGCCGTCGCGCATCACGGCCGCGCGACGGGCGAGCAGGTCGTCGAGCAGGGCTGCGTCGACGCCGTTCTTCGGTGCGGCGAGATACGCCTGCCACGCGTCGTTCGACTTGTTGAGCAGTTCCTGCGCGCGCTCGAAGATCTTCTTCGCGTCGTCCGTATTACCGGCTGCCGTCACCGCGTCGAAGCGGTTAAGCGTAATGCGCGAGCGCAACATGAACGCCGACGCGTCGTCGAGCGCGTGAATCGCGACCAGATCGCCACGCGCGATCGAGTCAAGCGACTGGCTCGCGCGGTTCAGCGCCGCCAGTCCAAGTCCGCCGACCACCACGGTCAGCGCAACCAGAACGACGCCCACCGCTGTCAGCGAGGTGCGGATCGACCACTTGCCCAGCATCGTCATTTCTCCCGTTTACCTGTCTTCATATCAGCGCCGCAGCGCTTATTTGCCGAGCGCTTCGATCAGTGCCATTTCCCGGCTGGTCATCAGCTTTTCGATGTCCATCAGGATCAGCATGCGGCCGTCGACCGTGCCGAGGCCGGTCAGATACTCCGTGGTCAGCGTCGCGCCGAATTCCGGTGCGGGCATGATCTGGTCGGTCGCAAGCGTCAGCACGTCCGACACGCCATCGACCACCATCCCGACCACGCGATGCGCGACGTTCAGGATGATCACGACGGTCTGATGGTCATACTCGACGCGGCCAAGGTGAAACTTGATGCGCATGTCGACGATCGGCACGATGATGCCGCGCAGGTTGATCACGCCCTTGATGAACTCGGGCGCGTTCGCGATGCGCGTGACGTTGTCGTAGCCGCGGATTTCCTGCACTTTCAGGATGTCGATGCCGTATTCTTCCGCGCCGAGCGTGAAGACCAGGAATTCCTGCCCGCCGGCGTCGGCCTGCCCTGCATCGCGGCGGCCGTTCGCGCCGCTCACGGTCGAATTGATGGATTGGACTTCTGCCACGTTAGCCCCCAAACGGTTGGGTGAGTTGATAGGTTAAGAAAGGGTGTTCAGGGCACCGTGCGCTGCACGGTTTTCGCGGTTCAGCGCCGCGACGTCCACGATCAGCGCGACACTGCCGTCGCCGAGAATGGTCGCGGCGGAAATGCCGTGCACCTTGCGGTAATTCGTTTCGAGGTTCTTCACCACGACCTGCTGCTGGCCGACCAGTTCGTCGATCAGCATCGCAAAGCGCCGTCCTTCAGTCTGCATGATCGTGACGATGCCCTGCGTCGGGTCGACCTTCGCTTCGTCGACGGAAAATATTTCGTGAAGCGCGACGAGCGGCAAATATTCGCCACGCACGCGCACCACGCGTTCGCCCGCGGCGACGCTGTAGATGTCTTCGGCCTTCGGCTGGAGCGACTCCATCACGAAGTTGAGCGGCAGGATGAAAATCTCGCTGCCCACCTTCACTGACATGCCGTCGAGAATCGCCAGCGTGAGCGGCAACACAATCCGTGTCGTGCTGCCTTTACCCGCGTGCGACGTGATCTCGACGTGACCGCCCATCGACTGGATGTTCCGCTTCACCACATCCATGCCGACGCCGCGGCCGGAGACGTCGGTGACCTGCTCGGCGGTCGAGAAGCCCGGCAGGAAGATCAGGTTCCAGACCTCTTCGTCGGTCATGGTTTCGCTGACCTGCATGCCCTGCTTCGCGGCCTTCGCGAGGATCTTGTCGCGACGCAGGCCGGCGCCGTCGTCACTGACTTCGATCACGATGTTGCCGCCGTGATGCGCAGCCGACAGCACCAGCTGACCGGTCGAATCCTTGCCCGCCGCACGACGCGCTTCCACCGTCTCGATACCGTGATCGAGACTGTTGCGCACGAGGTGGGTCAGCGGATCGATGATGCGTTCGATGAGGCTCTTGTCGAGTTCGGTCGCCTGACCGAAGGTGACGAGTTCCACTTCCTTGCCGAGCTTCGCCGCGAGATCGCGCACGAGGCGCGGGAAGCGGCTGAAGACGTAATCCATCGGCATCATGCGGATCGACATCACCGCTTCCTGCAGATCGCGCGCGTTGCGCTCGAGCTGCGCCATGCCGTTGAAGAGACGGTCGTGCAACGCCGGATCGAAGGTGCTGGTGGTCTCTGCCAGCATGGCCTGCGTGATCACCAGTTCACCGACGAGGTTGATCAGCTGGTCTACTTTTTCGACGCCGACGCGGATCGAACTGCCTTCCGCGGCATTGGCCGCCGCCGGACGGGCGGCTGCCTTGCGTTCTGCTTCGGTACCGCCTGCCGGCGCCGGCGCCGCAGCAACAGCCGGTGCAACGGCGGCTGCTGCGGGCGCCACAAACGCGGGCGCCGCTGCCGCCGGCTCCGCGTCATCTGCCGCGTTCGACACGGCGGCGGCCGGCGCCCCCGCGCCTCCGTCTGCCGTGCTTTCTGCGTCCACCGGATTCGGAGCTGCAGCCGTGGGCGCTCCAGGTTCGCCCTGCTGCGACTCGTCCACCGGCGCTGCGCCGCGGCCGATTTCGATCTGACTGTCGTCAATCACGAAACAGCACACAGCGACGATGTCGTCGGACGACACATCGGATTCGAGCCACAGCGTCAAGTCGCCGCCTGTCTTCACCTGTCCGACGATATGCCCCAGGTTGCCGAGTTCTTCCGTCAGCAGTTCCTGGTCCTTCTCACCTACGCCCCGTAGCGTAATCTTCAGATGCGGGCCGCCCGCATTGCCGGCGGCCGGTGCAGCAGCTGCTGCGCTATCCGTCTTTTCTCCCACTTCCTGCACGGCCTGGTCGACCACATGCTCAGGCGGCCGCATGCCCTGCGGCGCTTCAACCGGTGCCGGCGCCGGCGCCTCGACCGGAGCCGCTGCTGGCGCTGCGGCCGGCGGCGTCGCGCCTGCCGGCAGCACGCCGCGGCTTTCGTTATAGAGGTATTCGAGACGCGCGCAGATCGCCTTCGCGATCGCCGCGTCCGGCTCGGCGCTTGCGCGGTAGTCCGCGAGCTGGCCCGACAGCACGTCCTTCGTTTCGAGGAACGTGTCGATCATGTCCTTGCGCAGCACGAGTTCGTTATTGCGTGCGCGGTCGAGCAGCGATTCGAGAATGTGGGTCGTTTCGGTGAGCGCGGTAAAGCCGAAGGTCGCCGCGCCGCCCTTGATCGAGTGCGCCGCGCGGAAAATCGCCGCGAGGTCTTCAGGATCCGGATGGCCGATGTCGAGATTGAGCAGCAACTGCTCCATCTGCGCGAGCAGTTCGTCCGCTTCGTCGAAGAACGTCTGATAGAACTGAGTGATGTCGAGTGTCATGCCTGGGTCACCGCGAGAGATCCTGTCTGGGCTGGGCTGTGTCTTGTTTCGCTTTGTCCGTCGCCGCTCAGACGTTGCTGGGTACGGCGAGCGCCGCGACCAGCTCGGTCAGCATGTCGGGGTCGAGCGGCTTTTCGATCCAGCCGGTCGCGCCTGCGTCGCGCGCCGCCGCCTTGAATGCATCGCCCGATTCGGTCGTCAGCACAAGGATCGGCGTTGTCTGATACGCCGGGTTGCCGCGCAGCGCTGCAATCAGATCGAGGCCGCTACGGCCCGGCATATGCTGGTCCGTCAGCACGAGGTCGAACGGCATGGCCAGCGCGTTCTCGAACCCCGCTTCGCCGTCGGCCGCGAGCGTCACCTGATAGCCGGCCGCCGTCAGCGTTGCGGAGAGAATCTCCCGCATCGCTGCCGAATCGTCGATTGCCAGAATGTGCCTGATCATGAAAACCTCGTTGCGCTTCTTGTGGGCTGTCCGGCCTGCCGCGCCGCCCCGGCGCGAAAGCGGGCCAGACAACCGCCTTTACTTCGTTACTGCGTCGCCGCTGCCGGCGCCGTCCTGGGTGCAACCGTCACCGGCTGCGCAATCTTCTGCAAGAGCGGCTGCTTCGAGGAGCCCGCCGCATCCGACGAAAGCGTCGTGGTGGTCGTGTCGTCGCGCATCAACGCTTCTTCTGACTTCTTGTTCAGCACGATGATGCTGATCCGGCGGTTTTCCGGGTCGAGCGGATCGGCCTTGTTCAGGTTCTGCGTCGACGCGAGACCGAGCACGCGCAGCACCTTTGCTTCATCCATGCCGCCTGAGATCAGTTCGCGACGCGACGCATTCGCGCGGTCCGCCGACAGCTCCCAGTTGCTGTAGCCCTTCTCGCCGCCGGCGTACTGCACGGCGTCGGTGTGACCCTGCACGACGATGCGGTTCGGCACGTCGTTCAGCGTCTTGCCGATTTCGCGCAGGATGTCGCGCATGTAGGGCTCGACAATGTCCCGGGCGGTGGCGAACATCGGCCGCTTCTGCGAATCGACGATCTCGATGCGCAGGCCCGTCAGCGTCGAATCGATGCGGATCTGCTGCTTGAACTGGCGCAGCACCGGATTGGCTTCAATCGCGGCCATCAGTTTCACCTGCAGGTCGTGCAGACGAACCTGCTCGCGACGTTCCAGCGAACCCTGCATCTCCTTGACCGACTCTTCGTCGTTATGCGCGGCCGTTTTCTCGGCGCGCGCCGTTGAACCGTCGCTCTGGCGCGTGATGCCCTGCTGGTCGGTGGAGATGTCGCGGCCGCCGCCTTTCAGGATGCTCGAGTCTTCTGCGCTGCGATCGCCGCCCAGCAGCGACACCCTGAGCGGCTGGTTGAAGTACTCGGCGATCCCGCGCAGCTGCACCGTCGATGCGGAGCTCAAGAGCCACATCAACAGGAAGAACGCCATCATCGCGGTCATGAAGTCGGCGTACGCGAGCTTCCAGGCGCCGCCGTGATGGCCGGTCTTCCTGGGCGCCGCGCGCTTGACGACGATAGCGCGGTCCTTGTCCTTGTTGGCCATGTCCGGGTCGCCTTACTTCGCCTTCACGCGACGCACGTGTTCTTCCAGTTCGACGAACGACGGGCGTTCGGTCGAGAAGAGCACCTTGCGGCCAAACTCGACGGCGATTGCCGGCGCATATCCATTCAGGCTGGCGAGAATCGTCACCTTGATGCACTGGAACATCTTGGTCGACTCGGTCACGCGCTGTTCAGCGAGACTCGCGAGCGGCCCGATGAGCCCGTACGAAAGCAGAATGCCGAGGAAGGTGCCGACCAGCGCCTGGGCGATCATCTCGCCGAGAATCGCTGGCGGCTTGTCCGCGGACGCCATCGTGTGCACCACGCCCATCACCGCCGCGACAATCCCGAACGCCGGCATCGCATCGCCGACCTTCATCAGCGCGTGGGCCGGAGCCTCGCCTTCGTGATGGTGCGTTTCGATTTCCTCGTCCATGAGGCTTTCGATTTCGAAGGCGTTCATGTTGCCGCCCACCATCAGACGCAGGTAGTCGGTGAGGAATTCGACGATATGGGGATCCGCCAGGATCTTGGGGTACTGTGTGAAGATCGGGCTTTTCTGCGGATCGTCGATATCGGCTTCGAGCGTCAGCGTGCCTTCCTTGCGCGCTTTCGCGAGCAGCACGTACAGGAGCGCCATCAGCTCCATGTAGACGTCCTTGTTGTATTTGGCGCCTTTGAAGAGCGTCGGTATCACGCGAATCGTGGCCTTGATCGTCTTCACCCCGTTGCCGAGAATGAACGCACCAAGCCCCGCTCCCGCGATCATCAGCACTTCGACGGGCTGCAACAGCGCGCCAAGATGGCCACCTTCCAGCGCATAGCCGCCGAAGACGGACAACAGCGTTACGAGTGTTCCCACGAAAATCAACACTGCCGAGCCCTCACAAAGAAGCGACGGAGACCGTCGTTAAACTGGTTTACGGCACGCAGACAGAAAACTTTGGGGGAAAAGGGTCCCGCGCGCCCGGTGTAAACCAGATGGGCTCGGGGATGTGCGCCGGTGACGCGCCGGCGACACGTCAACGACGCTTCAGGCGGCGAGAATCGAAGGGTCGGCCGGACGGGCTTTCGCCTCCGCGGCCTTTCTGGTCTTGCCCGCCCGCGACGGCGGCTGGCACAGCCCGCAGACGAACCCGTGCTGCGGATCGTGCGCGTGTGCGACAAAATGCCCGCGGCAGCGCGAACACGGCGTCATCTGCAGCATGCCGGAGTCGAAGAAACGCACCAGCGTCCACGCGCGCGTGAGGCTCAGCACGGCCTCCTCCTGCTGCAACTGGACGTGCTCCATGTAGAGCCGGTAGCTTTTCACGATCGACTGGATCGTGTCGCAACCGCCCTGCAGATTGATGAACCGGTAGATATTGAAGAACAGCGATGAGTGGATATTGGGCTGCCAGGTCATGAACCAGTCGGTCGAGAAAGGCAGCATGCCCTTGGGCGGCGACGCGCCCTTGAGCTCCTTGTAGAGCCTGATGAGCCGGTCGCGCGAGAGGCTGGTTTCCGCCTCGAGGAGCTGCAGCCGCGCACCGAGTTCGATCAGTTCGATCGCCAGGGTGATCTCCCTGACTTCGGTCATCACGCTTTTAGTTGCCATCCGCCCTCGTTCTGTCGTCCTTGCCGGCCCGGGACGGCCGGATCCCCGGGAAGGCCGGCGCCTTGAAGGCCGGCCTCTGATAACAGCGACGCACGCGTCAACCGATCTGCTCGGTCGGCTGGCTCGCCATCAGGATGGCAGAATGGGCCTGGGCGACAACGCCCTGTTTGCCCTTTTCGGCGAGGGACGAAAGAATTGCGTGGTCGTCGAACCGGAAGCGGCAAAGCACCTGGTTCGAAGCGGCCAGCTTGACGGTCTGTGCAAGCGACAGGTTGGCGAGGACGTCGGCGAGCTGGTCCGAGATGCCCATGCGGAACATGCCCATGGGTTTGTCCTCGCGGAGAAGACGTTGGGCCAGCAGCAGGTAGGACAGGTTTACTTCTCTGATCTCACTGAGCATTTCGCTAGTGGCGCTCATGATTCCCCCGGTTCGATCTGGCTGGTCAGGCCGTTGCGGAAACGTTTGCTCGATCGCGCGCGCCTACAACGCACGACCGGCCCGTTTATGGTCATTGACATCATTGTGGCGAAAGCACAAGCGTTCTGAAATCGGACAGACCGCCCGTTGTTGTGACAGAAACGTCCATTATTTCTGTAGGAATTTTTCCTACACGCTCTGTATCAATCAGGGTTCTGGCGGGCGCGGCGGGAATTTTCTGGCGCAACGAATGGCGCGCGGGAAGGACTGGGCGCGATGACAGGCTGATTTACCGCGCGTTATGCAGTGCGTCATGCATCGTATGCGGCCTGTTCTGCTGCCCTGCGACATGACTTTCCATCTTGCCGAAGTCATTGTCGGCATTGGGTTTCCCGCACCCCAGGGGAAACCGTAACAGCGCTTGTATCGCGCTGTAACAACATTAAGCGTTTGAAAAATAGCTCGAATTGCTGTGGCCGATCCCGATAATGGCCCTTAGGGATAACCCGATCGGCTCGGGCAGCCCTCGCGCGGCGGCCACAAAGACGCCACGCAGTCCGTCCGACCCGGCATTCGCCCCGCTCACCCGAGCGCTGTTGTGCGAAGCCGTCTGAACAAGGAGAACCGCATGCGAATCGCACAAATCGCTCCGCTTTACGAAGCTGTCCCGCCGAAATTCTACGGTGGCACCGAGCGTGTTGTCTCTTACCTCACCGAGGCGCTGGTGGACCTTGGCCACGACGTCACGTTGTTCGCGAGCGGCGATTCGGTCACCTCGGCAAATCTCGAAGCATGCTGGCCGCGCGCGCTGCGCCTCGATCCGACCGTGCGCGACGCGATGGCGCCGCACATGCTCATGATGGAACAGGTAAGCCGCGTCGCTGACGAGTTCGACGTGCTGCACTTCCACCTGGACTACCTGCCGTTCCCGCTATTCTCGACGATGGATACACCGTTCGTCACGACGCTGCACGGCCGCCTCGATCTGCCGGAGCTTCAGCCGGTGTTCGACGCCTTTTCGGACGCGCCGGTCGTTTCGATCTCGGATTCGCAGCGTCAGCCGTTGCCGCAGGCGAACTGGCTCAACACCATCTATCACGGCCTGCCGGCGCAGCTGCTGACACCGCAGGCGCACAAGAAGCCTGAATATCTGGCGTTCCTCGGCCGTATCTGCCCGGAGAAGCGCGTCGATACAGCCATCAGGATCGCTGCCCAAAGCGGTCTGCCGCTGAAGATCGCCGCCAAGGTGGACAAGGCCGACGAGGAATACTTCAAGACGGAGATCGAGCCGCTGCTGTCGCAGGCGCACGTCGAATTCGTCGGTGAGATCAACGAGGCGCAGAAGCCCGAGTTCCTCTCGGGTGCGAAGGCGCTGCTGTTCCCGATCGACTGGTCGGAGCCGTTTGGTCTCGTGATGATCGAGGCGATGGCGTGTGGCACGCCGGTGATCGCGTTCAACCGCGGCTCGGTGCCCGAGGTGATCGACCACGGCGTGACCGGCTACGTCTGCGAGGACGTGCAGGGTGCAGTCGCCGCGCTTCAACGCATCGATGAGTTGTCGCGCAGCGAAATCCGCGCGCAGTTCGAACGCCGCTTCAGCGCTGAGACGATGGCGCAGAATTATGTCGACGGATATACGACGCTTCTGGAAGCGACGCGCCGGCCGATGCTGCGCAGGGTGGCGGCTGGCTGACCGGCATCAGCGGTCGATACGCTAATGTGGGATGAATCGTCTATGTGAATCGTTTGCGAAGAGCGCGAATCAGGCGGTTCATTTCCGCATCGACAAAAAGCCGCCTTTCAAGGCGGCTTTTTTATTGGCGTGAACAGACGTATCAACCAATGGTTTAGTGAGCGCGATTTCCTTCAAAAAGCTTTCGATGTGATGCGGCGATTACTACCCGATCAGAAAGCGCTCACGGTTCTTTCCCGCGATCCATTTTGGCGGCTTGCCGCGCCCACTCCAGGTACTGCCTGTTTTTGGATCCTGATAGCGCGGCGGCAGCGGCGCCTTTTTGGGCGGCCGGCCGCGCCGGGCGGCGGCGGCGAATCCCAGATCCTGTGCGGTAAGCCCATATTCGACGATCTTGTGACGGATCTCGGCGATCACGTTGACGAGTTCCGTGCGGCGCGCCTCTTCGGCCTGCGCCTGAAGCCGCGCTATCTGAACCTTGAGGTCTGCGTATTGTGATGACATTCTGGTCTCTCCCTTATCGCGGCAATCATTTGGTCGGAGATTAGCTGTAAATAACGAAATTCGCAATGCGCAATAGACCTGCTTATCGAGAAATCATCTGATAATTATTAAGTCTCAAGCGAAGTTAAATTGCGTGGATCTTTATCGCGAAATAATCGCGGGCATTTCGTCGGAATTGACAATTCTTGACAACGGCGTCTGGTGCGTTTGCCTAAAATCCGCCACTTGAGCGCGCATTGCGTATTTCGCGATGCCGCAATGGCTGTCGAACTTTAAAGGAATACGCATATGCATTTGTCGCGACGCATCGCTGCCGAGACCTTCGGCACGTTCTGGCTCGTGCTCGGAGGGTGCGGCAGTGCCGTCCTGGCCGCGAGTCTCGCAGGTCCCGAGCAGGGTCTCGGTATTGGCTACGTGGGCGTTTCGCTCGCCTTCGGGCTCACGGTTCTGACGATGGCCTATGCGATTGGCCATATTTCCGGATGCCATCTGAACCCGGCCGTGAGCATCGGCCTCACGGTCGCCGGCCGTTTCCCGGCCCGCGATCTCGTGCCGTATATCGTGGCGCAGGTGATCGGGGCGGTGCTCGGCGCGTTCGTGCTGTCGCTGATTGCGTCAGGCAAACCGGGCTTCGATCTTGTCGCGGGAGGCTTCGCCAGCAACGGATACGACGCGCGTTCGCCGGGCCACTATTCGATGCTCGCGGCGTTTATCTGCGAAGTGGTGATGACCGACTTCTTCCTGTTTGTGATTCTCGGCGCGACCGACAGGCGTGCACCGGCGGGTTTCGCACCGATCGCCATTGGCCTGTGCCTGACGCTTATCCATCTGATCTCGATTCCGGTCACGAACACGTCAGTCAATCCGGCACGATCGACGGGCCCGGCGCTGTTCGTGGGCGGCGGCGCGGTCGACCAGTTGTGGCTCTTCTGGATCGCACCGGTTCTGGGTGCCGTGATTGCCGGTCTGGTTTATCCGGTCATCGCGCGTGAGCGTGAGGCGGCGCGGAATGTGGAAGCGTTGAGCTAGACGAGAGACTGGCCGGTGGGCGATGGCGGTCGGGGATGGTGGGGCGTGGCTGGTGGCGCGAAATATTAACGAATGCCACAAGTGTAAGAACGGCTTACTGCCACTCGCGACGCTTCCGCATTTTTCGATCAGCCCAGCCGACGCGACCGCTGCATGGCCGCATCGCACACCGGTTGTGGCGTTGCGGCCGGGTTTCACAGGGCGATTTTCATGCGGCGAACCGGCGCTGAAGCCCCGCGCGCGCAGCTGAATCGATGCTTTCACTCGGTAACATCTGGTCGCAGCACGATCGTCCTGCGATGCGTAGATTGAACCCGTGCGACAAACATGTCGCGAGACAGGAGAACAACATGAAGCGCATCGTTACTCATCTGCTTGTTGCTGCGGGCCTTGCGGCCGGGACCTGCGGCGTCGCCCAGGCGCACACGGATCTGAGCATCGGACTTTCGCTCGGCGTCCCGGCTCCAGTGTATGTGCGCCCGGCACCGGTCTACGCCGCGCCTCAACCAGTGTATGACAGTCCGGGGTATGACCGTCCGGGGTATGACCGTCCGGGCTGGGATCGCGGCGGCTGGCACGAACGTGACCGCGATCGCGGGCCGCAGCGCTGGGACCACGACGACCATGGCCACGGCGATCGTGGCGGCTGGGACGCCCGTGGTGACCGCGGCTACGGCTGGCATGGTTGATGGATCGCAGCAAGCCCGTGACCGAAGTGCGTGAAGTTCGTGCGGACCGCGGACTTCGGTCGTTGGTCATCGGGCAGGTGAACGTGACGCGTTGTTATTTCGCGCGTCACCTCTTCAGCTGATATTCCGTGTTCGGTGCCGCGAGGCAGGTGGCGTGCGGCACGTTGATCGCCAGTCCATCGCCTTCATGCGGCTAACGAAGCCGGCCACTCGCGAGGTGGGTTGATCTTCGCAACGCCGCATCGTCTTTTATGACGTCAGTTCATCGTCGATCGCAAAAAGTTTGCGCAGATGATGCGCGACACCCGCCTCGAAGTTATTCCCGATGCGTGGCACATTCGGCAGGCGCGTGATGAGGTCCGGATTGGCGTTGTTCATCATGAACGGATAGCCGGCTGTTTCCAGCAGGTCGATGTCGTTCATGTTGTCGCCGAACGCGACACAGCGCGCCGGGTCGACTCCAAGGCACTCCAGCACCACACGCAGCGCCGTGCCTTTCGATACGTTCGAAGCCATCACCTCGAGACAGTCAGGCAGAGAGTAGGTGAAATACAGCGCCTCGCCGAATTCGCGTTCGAGATTCGCCGAGACCTGCGCGAGATCGGCCGGATCGCCGATATAGAGCACCTTCGCAATGTCGTTGCCGTCGTGCTCTCGCAGATCCATCACCTCGTACGAAAACCCTGAATCCTGATGAAAGCGCAGCAGATGAGGCGCATCGCGGTCGATCAGCCATTCCTGATCGGCAAACAGATTGACGATCACCCGCCCATGCTCGCCGACAATCTGCGGCTCGATGAGGCGCCGGACAATATCGGGCGAAAGATCGCGCGCGTACATCAGTGTGTTGTCCGGAGCATGCACCCGCGCGCCGTTCGATGTCACCAGATAGGGCTTGATGCCGAGCACATCGCGAATACCGGCCACGTCGGAATAATGACGGCCCGTCGCGATGACGAAGTGAAGCCCCTGCGCTTCGAGCGCGCGCACCGTGGAAACAGTGAACGGGTCAACCTGGTGATCGCTGTTGAGCAGGGTTCCGTCGAGATCGGTGGCAATGACTTTGTACATGTCGTGGGCAGGGCCGCAGCTTCAAAGCTCGTATTTTAGCGCCCTGAAGGCCCGCGACTCGACTCGTCACCCGTTTCGGCGGTAATCCGCCGAGCTTCGATCTGGGCGAGCTGCAATGCGCCGTGCGCCGAATCGGCAAGGGGAGTGCGAAGGCGCTCGCGATGCGAGGCAGGCACGTACGGCTGCAACGGCTCGCCCAACCCGCCGCACAGCGCAACGGGCAATGCACTGCTGGGATCGAGCGCGTCGATCATCTTCGCGATCTCCGTGCCGGCCTCGGCAAGCAGGCGCGCGGCAAACGGATGCTCGCGATGCTGGAGCACCACTGGGGCAAGACTCGCGTAGGCAGTCTGATTGGCCGCGCAAAGCCAGACGATCAGACTGTCGCGCTCCTGCGCATCAACCCGGGCGAGCAGCGCCTGCGCGAATCCATCATGTGGCACCCGCCCATCGAGCGCCTGCTGGGCGTAGACGATCGCATGCAAGCCAAGCCAGGCGCCGCTCGCCTCGTCGCCGGATGGAAAGCCGTAGCCGCTCGCAATGCGCCACGGTCCGTCGCCGTCGGCCGCAGCAGCCACGCTGCCTGTTCCGAGCGCGACAACGACACCATGCGCGCCACCGTGCGCGCCGAGGAGCGTCGTGTAGGCATCGCTTTCAACAGAAAGTCCCGCCAGTTGTGGCGCGTGCTCGTGAAACGCCGCGAGCCAGTCGCGATTATTCACGCCGGCCAGACCGCATCCCAGAACGCACCGTGACCAGTCAAGTTCGAGGCCGGCCTTGGCGAATGCGTCGCGACAACCCGCCTCGATAGCCTGCCAGGCGCGCGCGACGCCAAGGCCAAGGCCAGAAGGGCCCGCTGCAGCCTGCGCGAGTTCTACACCATGAAAATCGCCGAGTACAAGACGGGTGCCGGAACCGCCGCCGTCGATACCGATCAGGAAAAGGGCTGGAGTCATCGAATACAGTCGAATGAGAAGGATGGTGCAGAGCCTATCGGGTTCAATCCGATCCGGCAATCTGCCGTTCGGCCAGGTGGCGGCGCGCGCCCGTTCAGCTATTCTTGCCGGGCGGCATAAGGGCAAGACAGGCAACTCAAACAGGCGGGAGTGAGAAAGTGACACAACGATGCAACTGGGCAGCGACGGAAGCACTAGCGCAATATCACGACGCGGAATGGGGCGTGCCGTCGCGTGACGACCGGCATCTGTTCGAGCTGCTCGTCCTGGAAGGCGCACAGGCCGGCCTTTCCTGGTCGACAATCCTCAACAAGCGGGCGGGATATCGTCGCGCGTTCGCGGATTTCGACGTCGACGCGGTGGCTCGCTTCACGCCGAAACACATTGAGGCGTTGCTGCTCGACGCCAGCATCGTCCGCCATCGGGGCAAGCTCGAGTCCGTGGTCACCAATGCGCGTGCCGTCCAGCAGATCCAGGCGGAGCATGGCTCGCTGGCAAACTTCGTGTGGTCATTCGTCGACCAGACACCGATCCAGAACAACTGGGCGACGTATAAGGAAGCACCGGCTTCGACGGATATTTCCGACGCCCTCAGCAAGGGGCTCAAGGCGTATGGCTGCAAGTTCGTCGGCACGACGATCTGCTATGCGTTCATGCAGGCGGTCGGCATGGTGAACGACCACGAGCGAACATGCGAATGCCGGGCGACCTGCGCCGCGCTTGGCAAAAAGGGGCGCAACCGGAAGGCGGGATAGAAGGCGGGCTTCCCGCCCGGGAAGCGCTATCAGCGTTCCCACAACGCTCTCTGCGACTGGGGCACGAGCACTCCGCGCGCCCGCCACCGCCCGCGACGGAGGCCGACTCACCATGTTCCGCGAAGCATGGGCAGCGCCCGGCTTCACTGCGCGCAGCGAAGCGATATGTCAAAATTGCGCGCTACCGCACCAATCCGCTACATTTTTACCGATTTCAGTCGTTATATTTAAGTGCAGGACCAGTAACACCTTCAAATAACAAACGACCGCTGTGCGCTGCACAGAGGAGATTCACATGAAAAGCCTGAACTTCCTGACACATCAGGAGATATTCGACCAGGCCGTCGGCCATCTGTTCGGCCAGGGGCGTGCGGCGCTACTGCCACACGGCGGCGGCGCGTATCGGGGTAACTGCGGCGGATGTCCCGTCGGCAACTTCATCAAGCCGCGCGACTATATGACGGCGATGGAAGGTGTTCCTGTCCGCTACATCGGCAAGAACCCACGCGACGTGCCAGCCTACATGGACGTAGGCGTCTCCGCGCTCAAGAAGGCATTGCTGCGCGCGCGCCTCAACATCTATGACGCGACCACGGTCGAATTGCTCAGCTGCCTGCAAAACGTGCATGACGTATTTGGCACGTGGGAATGGCAGGAGCGTCTGGTCTCGATTGCGAGGCAGTTCGGGCTGTCCGCCGAACGCGTCAAAACCGCGGCATAAGGTCAGGCCGCCGCGGATCAGACCGGACCGGAACAGGGTTTATCGCGCGCGCTGCGCACATCCGCGCGCTGCGGTCATCCGATTGCTGCTTCACCTGTCCAGCCCACACCGCCCAAATGAAAACGGCGGCGTCGCTTCTTTCGAAGCTACGCCGCCGTCTGGCCGTGCGCAAAAGCGTGCTTAGTGCAGCTTTTTCGGCAGTTGCTGGCTACGCAGGCGCTTGTGCAGGCGCTTCACAGCAGCGGCCTTCTTGCGCTTACGTGCCGTCGTCGGCTTTTCGTACGATTGGCGTTCACGCAGCTCGGCGATCAGGCCATTCTTTTCGATTGCGCGACGAAAGCGGCGGATCGCCACTTCGAACGGCTCGTTTTCTTTCAGAAGAATCGTCGTCATGTAATTCCTAACTAAATCGCTTGATACGGTTAATTGCGTAGCGGCAACCCGCTCACGCGCCGGCACTCCGGTCGTTTCGATTCATGGCCAATAACAGGCAAACGAAACCATGGACGAAAACGAGAGGCAAAGCGGCCACGGAGGCCGGAAAAGAGAGGTGGGGAGTTCACCGCGAGAACGCGGGCAGACGGACCATGCAGCGCCGCGCCTGATGCCCGGTTCACCGCCGACGTTCAACCACAAATCGACCACGAAACAGGCAAAGATCTCAATTCACTCCCGATGATATCAGGAAAAACTCGTGCCCACCACCACTTTAGCGAGTCGGCTCAGGCACTTGCGTCGTTCAGCCGACGAATATCGGCGTCGCTGAGCGTCAAACGGACTGCCGCAACAAGGCTTTTCAGCTGTTCGACCGATGTTGCGCTCGCGATCGGCGCCGTCACGCCCGGACGCGCAATCAGCCACGCCAGCGCTACCGTAGCCGGCGTGCTGTCGTGCCGGCCAGCGACTTCGTCGAGCGCCTTCAGTATCCCCAGGCCGCGTTCGTCCAGGTATTTTTCGACCCGGCTGCCGCGGGCGCTGCTTTTCCCGAGATCCGCCTTCGAACGGTATTTGCCCGACAGAAAGCCACTCGCGAGGCTGTAATACGTCACGACGCCCAGCCGGTGCGCCAGCGCAACCGGCTCGATTTCGCTTTCGTACGGTGCGCGATCATACAGGTTGTACTCGGGCTGGAGCAGCTGATACTTCGGCAAACCGTTCTGCTGCGCGATGGTCAGCGCTTCCTCGACGCGTGCGCCACTGTAGTTTGACGCGCCGATCACCCTCACCTTGCCCGCCTCGATCAGCCGTTGATAGGCGCCGAGCGTCTCGGCGAGCGGCGTCTCCGCGTCGTCAAGATGCGAAAAATAAACGTCGATGTAATCAGTTTGAAGGCGGCGCAGCGAATCTTCGACTGCCGCCTGGATGTTGCCGCCTGACAGGCCTTTTCGCGTGCCCAGCATGCCCACCTTGGTCGCGAGCACGACCTTGTCGCGCCGTCCGCCCTGTTTCAGCCACTTGCCAATGATGGTCTCAGACTCACCGCCGCGGTGCCCAGGGACCCAGGCCGAGTAGACGTCGGCGGTATCGATGAAGTCGAGCCCGGCGTCGACGAAAGCATCGAGAATCGAGAACGAAGTGGCCTCATCGGCGGACCAGCCGAACACGTTTCCGCCGAAAACGAGCGGCACCACCTGTAGCTGCGACGTCCCAATATGGCGTTTTTGCATGACTTCTCCGTAGGCAAGTGCATCTGGATCAACAAGCATACGCCGCCTCGCGGATCCGCACAGGGAGCCACTCTCCGAGTTTTCGGGCGGCCGTAAACCGCTCCGTTCCCTCCCTCTTTTCTCTCCAGCCCCCTAAAGTTTTGTTCCCGGGCCGCCGACAACCAGGAAAGGCGGGCAGCGCCACTCGTCAAACGCGCTACGCCGAACCCGAACCAGCCTAATAACACATGGCGTTTTCCAAACGAGGAAGCAAATGCTGAATATCAACACCAACATTTTTTCGCTGACGGCACAGAACAATCTGACGGGCTCGCAAAGCGCTCTGTCGCAAGCCATCAATCGTCTGTCGTCGGGCAAGCGCATCAACACGGCTGCTGACGATGCAGCGGGCAACGCGATTGCAACGTCGCAAACGGCGTCGATCAACGCGCTGACCCAGGGTGCAGCAAACGCGAACAACGCGGTGTCGATGGTGCAAACCACCAACGGCGCGCTGCAATCGACAGTCAACAACCTGCAACGTATCCGCCAGCTGGCAGTGGAAGCAGGCGACGGCTCGCTGGACTCGAAGGCACTGAGCAACCTGGACTCGGAAGTGCAGGCACGTCTCGCTGAAATCACGCGCGTCGCAACCCAGACGACGTTCAACGGCACGGCAGTTCTCTCGAACGCAGGCAATGTGACGTTCCAGATCGGCGCTTTCGCTGGTCAGCAGATCACCGCGTCGTTCGGCGCCACGGTGTGGAACGCAACGGGTCTCGGCGTGAGCGCCCTGAGCGTTTCGACGGCAGCGCTGGCACAGACGGCAATGGGCCTGATCGACACGGCACTGGCAAGCGTGAATACCTTCCAGGCAACGCTCGGTGCAACGCAAAACACGATGACGGCCGCCATCACGACGACGGACACGCAAGCGACGAACATGACCGCTGCACGTTCGCAGATCACCGACGCGAACTTCGCTGAGGAAACGGCGAACCTGTCGAAGGCTCAAGTGCTGCAACAAGCAGGCATCTCGGTGCTGGCTCAAGCGAACTCGATGCCGCAGCAAGTTCTCAAGCTTCTCCAGTAAGACTGATTGAAGCGCGGCGTGCCACACGGCGCCGCATTGCGGGAGTTGCAGCCGTACGTGACTCCCGCAAGGAATACTGGCAGGACCGGTGGGAGGCATGCCTCCCACAACGCATTTCTACATAGCAGCATTTTTGACCTGACTTTCTTCGTATCGACGAACGGAGCATCCGCATGACCACGACGGCGTCCTCATCTTCAACCGACGTAAGCAGTCTGCTTGCTTCGGCGGCACAGTCCATCATCAGCGGCTCGACCAAATCGACACTCGATGTCAGCACGCTTGTCTCGGCTCTCGTGACCGCGAAAACGGCAGGTCAAAATGTAACGATCACGAACAAAAAGGCGACCGACAATCTCGAACTGTCCGCGGTCGGCGCGATCAAATCCGCACTTGCGTCACTGCAAACCGCGCTGAGCGGTCTTTCAGACGGCACCGCATTGTCAAAGCTCACCGCGACCGTCAGCAGCAGCGCGATCACCGCGACCACGACAACCGGCGCAGCCGCGGGCAACTACACGGTCAACGTGACGAAAATCGCGACGGCCAACAAGATTTCGTCACAGGCCTTCACGAGCAGCGACACCATTGGCGCTGGCACCCTGACCATCGGACTCGGCAGCACCGGCACGATGTCGGTGAACGTGACGTCGGGCCAGTCGCTCTCAGACATCGCTTCGTCGATCAACACGTCGGCCACCAATCCGGGCGTGACCGCATCGGTCATCACGGCGGCGGACGGCCAGCATCTGGTCGTGTCGTCGACACAAACGGGCGCGGCCAACACCGTCTCGGTGACCGCCGGCGGCAGCCTCAATTCAAAGCTGAATTCGACGGGCTACACGCAGGTGACGGCTGGACAGGACGCACAGTTCAGCATCGACGGAAACAACATTACCAGCGCAAGCAACACCGTCACGGGCGCGCTGACTGGCGTCACGCTGAACCTGACCGCCGCGGCCATCGGCACGCCGCAAACGGTGACGATCGCGGCCGATACGGCATCGACCACGACGGCGATCACCAATTTCGTTAGCGCCTACAACAACTACATCGCGACGGCCAAGAGCTATTCGTCATACGATTCCACCGCCGCTTCGGGGTCCCAGGCTGGCCCGCTGCTCGGCGATGCAATGCTCAACCAGATCAACAACGGTCTGGGTACCCTGATCAGCAGTGGCGTGACAACGGGTGGCAGCACGTACAGCCTGTCGGCGATCGGTATTGATCTGCAGCCGGACGGCACGCTGGTAGCCGACTCGACAAAGCTTCAGACCGCGCTGACAAGCAACAGCAGCACCGTGGCAGCATTGTTCAACACCACGAACGGCATCGGCCAGACGCTGAATACCTTCGTCAACACGTATGTCCAGTCGAGCGGCACGCTCGATCAGCGCACGGCAAGCCTGAACTCCGACCTGAAGAATCTGGCGGACCAGGCGACGGCGCTGACGGATTATCAGAACACACTGACGAGCCAGTACAACGCACAGTTCACGGCGCTCAACACGCTGATGACGCAAATGCAGAGCAACACGCAGTACCTCACGCAGCTCTTCGGCGGTTCGAGCAGCGCAGGTACGCTCGCGAGCAACAAGTAAGGCGGCGCAACTGCGCTGACATCAGGAATGGACCGTATGACAGACGACTCGCTGGACCGCGCACTGGGCCTGAGCCAGGCAATCGAAGCCGCTGCCGCCGAGGGTGACTGGTTGCGGGCGGCGGCGCTCGCTGAAGAACGCTCTCCGCTCCTGATGTCGTTGAGCCCGACGCAGACGCCGCAGGCGCTGGAAACGATCCGTACGATCCAGCGCATCGACGTCGCGGTCACCGAGCAGGCGAAAGCAGGACGGGACCGGCTCGCAACGCAACACAGCGAGGCAATCCAGCGCATTGAATCGGTCAGCCTGTATCACGCGACCGGCATGCTTTAAAGCAGGAACCGCCGTGACCGGACGGCGCGAAGAATAAAAACGGGGGGAATACAACCAACATCACATGACAAATGTGGGATCTTTGAGTTGTTTCAAAAAGCCGCAGCGATGCGGCTTTTTTTTCGTCGTGACTGTGCCGGTTTCAGTCAGGCAGCCGACGCGTTAGCGGCGTACGTATCCCACATTGCCTCGAACGCATCTTCAAGATGGCGCGCGAAACGCGGTGCATCGCACAGCGGCGATGCCAAAACCCGCTCGCGCAGGCTGGCGCGCAATGCGCCTAAGCGTTCGCGGTCAGAGGCAAACGCAGTTGCCTTCGCCACGTATTCGTCATCGTCGTTCGCAACCCAATCCGGCAGACCTGCCGCGTTCACAATGCTTTCCCCGACATGGGACAGAAACCGGTCGCCGCGCCGCGTCAGCACCGGCACACCCATCCACAACCCTTCGGCGCTCGTCGTTCCGCCCGGATACGGGAAAGGATCGAGCGCGATATCGACGAGATTGAACGTGTCGAGATGTGCGTCGCGTGTCGTGCGTCCCACCAGAATCAGACGCTCGGCCGCAATGCCGTGGTTTGCGAAACGCGCCGTCATTCCGGTGCGCAAAATCATCTGATCGAGTTGCGGCGCCTTCAGCAACAGACGCGAATCGGGCACCGCGTGCAGCACGCGTGACCAGAGCGCGACCACGTGATCGCCGATCTTCCCGATGTTGTTCAGGCAGCCGAACGTCACAGCACCGTTCGCGACCATCGGGAGCGGACCGATCGCGATCTCCGGTTGCGGCGGCGTGAGGCAGAGGTAACTGTCCGGCAGCCGCCAGGGCTTTTCGACAAAGTGATTTTCCTCGTCTACGGGCAGCACGTAACGGTCGCCGAGAATGTAGTCGATGGCTTCGATGCCCGTCGTCGCGAAGAAACCGAGCCAGGTCGCCTGCACCGGCGCAGGTTTCCACGCGAAGACGGAGAGCCGGTTGTGCGACGTATGGCCGGACAGGTCGAGCAGGATATGGACACCGTCCGCGTGGACCCGCTGCGCCATCGCCGCGTCCGTCATGCCTGTCACGTCGCACCAGGCGACGAAGTACGGCTTCATGCGCGCCGTCATGTCGTCCTCGGCCGGTTGCGTCGCGTACGCCAGCAACTCGACGCGCGCGGGGTCGACCTGCGCAACGATGCTTTCGAGAAAAGCGGCGACCGGGTGAGCCATCAGATCACCGGAAACGAACCCGACGCGCAACGGACCATGCGCACGCCGCACGGAATGACGATAAGGCTTCGCCCGCGCAGACGCCCACTGGCCGTACTGGCGTGCATCCTCAAGGAGCTTCTCCGCGGAACAACCTCCGGAGCTTGATGCGCTGAAAATCAGCCCGTGATAGGTGCTCTCCACATCGGGATCGAGTTCGAGCGCCTTGCGATAGGCGGCGAGCCCACCATCGAGATCGCTCAATGCCCGCAGGATATCGCCGAGCGTGAGGAACATCCGGGCGTCGTTGTCCACGAACGACAGCGCCTTGCGAGAGTTCACCAGCGCTTCGGCGTGTTGTCCATAGGCGAAATGCGCCCACGCGAGATTGTGAAACGCGTCGGCGTTCTTCGGGTCAATTTCGGTCGCGTGCTGGTGGCTCAGTATTGCCGCCTCGAACTTCTTCAGACCGAAGTACGCCGTGCCAAGAATGTTGTACGCGCCGGCAAACGTCGGCTCAAGTTCAATCGCCCGGACGCAGCTCTCCACCGATTCCTCGAACCGGTTCTGGCGTCGCAACACGTCGCCCCGATTGCAGTGTGCTTCTGCGAAGTCGGGCTTCAGCGCAATCGCTGCGTCGAAGTGCACCAGTGCGGCATCCAGATTGCCGATGTTGTGCAGCACAACGCCGAAGCTGTTTTGAGCCGATGCGTCATGTGGGTCCAGCGCGCAGCGCAGGCTCGCGACCGCCTCGTCCATTTCGCCGCGCGCTCTGAGCATCAGACCCAGACTCTGATGTGCCATCCGCAGATCAGGCTTGAGCGCTACCGCCGTGCGAAAACTGGCGATCGCCTCATCGGGTTTATCCTGCTCGCGCAGCACGTTGCCGAGGTTGTTGTGCGCCTCGGCGTAATCCGGGCGGAATCCGATCGCCTTGCTGTAGCTCGCCGCGGCCGCGTCGAGATCGCCCATGTCGAGCAGCGCATTGCCGAGGTTGTTATACGCCTCGGCGTAACCGGGACGCAGCGCGATTGCCTGCGCGCAGCTTTGCATCGACGCGTCCGGCTGCTTTGCTTCACGCAGCGCGTTGCCCAGGTTGTTCCAGGCCTCGGCGTATGCGGGCGATAGCGCGACGGCCTGCTGGTATCCGCCGATCGCTTCGGCAACGCGACCTTTCTCACGCAGCATGTTGCCGAAATTGTTGTAGTAAATCGAATTCGGAT
The DNA here is from genome assembly GCF_050436625.1 of Paraburkholderia sp. GAS334. Taxonomy (NCBI): domain Bacteria; kingdom Pseudomonadati; phylum Pseudomonadota; class Betaproteobacteria; order Burkholderiales; family Burkholderiaceae; genus Paraburkholderia; species Paraburkholderia sp. GAS334. The sequence continues at coordinate 176,049 of NZ_JBNDMO010000013.1, forward strand.
GCGCCGTGATCGACTGCTCGATCAGCGCGAGGCCTGCGTCGTGCTGGCCTAGCTGGCACGCGAGGAGTCCCAGAAAATGCAGCGCGTCCGGATTAGCCGGCTCGGTCTGCAGAATCTGCGCATAGAGCGCCCGGGCTTCGGCCAGTTCCCCCGCCTGGTGATGCGCAAGCGCCGTCGCGAGTAATGAGGCATTGTTCTGCATAAGAGGATCAATCAACATGGCGTGTCATACCCCGACGCTTGCAACATAGCGCGCCCACATACCGTGAAAGGCGTCTTCGAGATTCTTCGCGAAGCGCGGCGCGTCACACAGGGGCGACGCCAGCACGTGCTCGCGAAGGCTCGCGCGCATGGCGGCCAGCTTCGACGGGTCGGATGCGAAGGCGATGGCTTTGGCGAGATAGTCTTCCTCGTCGACGGCGATCCAGTCGGCAAGATCCGCTGTCTGCAGCAGGCTTTCGCAGATGTGCGTGAGAAACCGGTCACCCTTCATGCAAAGCACCGGCACGCCCATCCACAAACCCTCGGCGGTTGTCGTGCCGCCTGGATAGGGAAACGGACTCAACACGATATCGACGCGGTTGTAAGTCGCCAGATATTCCGCGCGCGCGGAAGCGCCTTCAAGAATCAGCCGCGATGAATCGATACCGTGCTTCGCGAACCGCTTGAGCGTGGTGATCTGCGCACCCTTTGCATCGAGCCCGTGCGACTTCAGGAAGAGACGCGACTGCGGCACCGCATGCAGCAGACGCGACCACAGCGCGACCACTTCGTCGCTGACCTTCATCAGCTTGCCGAAGCAGCCGAACGTCACGGCGCCGCCATTCGACAGCATCGGCAGCGGGCCGACCTTCACGTCATCGACGGGCGGCGTGAAGCACAGATAGCTGTCGGGCAGGCGCCACGGTTTCTCGACGAATTGCGATTCTTCGCCTGGCGGGAGAACGTAGCGGTCACCGAGGAAGTAGTCGATCGATTCGCTCCCCGTCGACGCGAAAAACCCGAGGTAGCTCACCTGAACCGGCGCCGGCTTCCACGCGAAAATCGGCAATCCTGTGTAAGCCGTGTGGCCCGACAGGTCGACCAGCACGTCGATGCGATCGTCGCGAATCACGCGCGCCGCTTCTTCCGTCTTCAGTCCGTCGAGCACACGCCATGTGCTGAAGTGCGGCTTGAGACGCGCGGTGACTTCGTCCTCGAGCGTGTAGGTCGCGTAAGCGATCAGGTCCACACGCGCCGGGTTCACGTACCTGAACACGCTTTCAAGGAAAATGCCCGCCGGATGCGCGCGCAGGTCGCCCGACACGATGCCGACGCGCAGTCGCGAGCCGTCGTGCGACGGTGTGTGCGGATAAGGCTTCACGCCCATCGACATCAGTTCGCCGAAGCGGCGCGCGTGCTTCAGGTACGCGTCAGCGTCGAACTTCGCGGAGCCCGCCAGACTGAACAGCAGGCGGTTGTATGTCTGGACCGGATCGGGGTCGAGCGGCAGCGCCTTCAGGTACGCATCGATAGCGCCGTCGAGATCGCCAAGCGCCCGCAGGATGTCGCCGAGACTGATGTACATCGGCGCCGAGACCTCGGCGAGTTGAAGCGCCTTGTGGCAGCATTCCAGCGCTTCGTAAGGCTTGTCGTGCTTCAGAAGAACGACGCCGAGGTTGTGATACGCGTCCGCGTTGTTCGGGTCGAGCTCGATCGCGTGCTGGTGGCTCAGCGTCGCCGCTTCGAGCCTGTCGAGACCGTAGTACGCGATGCCGAGACTGTTGTAGGCCTCGGCGAGCGTCGGCGCGAGTTCGATCGCGCGAATGCAGCTTTTCGCCGATTCCTCGAACCGGCTCTGGCGCCGCAGCACGCTGCCGCGGTTGCAATGCGCTTCCGCGAAGTCGGGCTTCAGCGCGATCGCCGTGTCGAAGTGCGTGAGCGCAGCGTCCAGATCGCCGATATCGCGCAATACGGTGCCGATGCTGTTGTGCGCGTCTGCGTCGGTTGGATCCAGCGCGTGGCGCAGGCTCCTGATCGCTTCCTCCGGTTCGCCACGCGCTTTCAGCAGCAGACCCAGGCTGTGATGCGCGATCCGCAGATCCGGCTTGAGCGCCACCGCCGTGCGATAGCTCGCGATCGCTTCATCCGGTTTGTCCTGCGCGCGCAGCACGTTGGCGAGATTGTTATGGGCTTCAGCATAGTCGGCGCGGAATTCGATGGCCTTGCTGTAGCTTGCCGCGGCCGCGTCGAGTTCACTCATGTCCTGCAGTGCGTTGCCAAGGTTGTTGTACGCCTCGGCGTAACCGGGACGCAGTGCGATCGCCTGCGTGCAGCTGTGCATCGAAGCGTCCGGCTGCTTCGCCTCGCGCAGCGCGTTGCCCAGGTTGTTGTGCGCCTCCGGGTAGTCCGGCTGGAGCGCAACCGCCTGACGATAACCGTGGATCGCTTCGGCAAGCCGACCTTTCTCACGCAGCATATTGCCGAAGTTGTTGTAGTAGATCGCGTTCGGATGGGCCGCGATCGACTGTTCGATCAGCGCAAGGCCCGCGTCATGCTGGCTGAGCTGGCATGCGAGCAACCCCAGGAAGTGCAGCGCGTCCGGATTACCCGGCTCGGTCTGCAAAATCTGCGCATAGAGCGCCCGGGCCTCGCCCAGCTGGCCCGCCTGGTGATGCGCAAGCGCTGTCGCGAGAAGTGAGGGATTGTTTTGCATGATTCCGGGCCAGTCACAGCAGAGAAGGGCGACGCGGTCATGCGCCGCCAGGTTCAATCAATACGGATGCGCTTCCGCGCCGAAGTCGACCAGCGCGCCGTTGTGCTCGATCATCACGCTCTGCGCCGCAATGCCTTCACGCGACATTTCCGCGATGATGTCGCGCGCGCGCCATTGCGTCGGGATCACGATGACGTCGACACCGCCCGTCTTCAGCACATCGCGGAACTCGATCTTCTGGCCGGTGCCGGGCACGTAGGTGCCCGCCTTGTGCGGATCGGAATCCACGACAAGCGGAAAGCGCGCTGCATCCGCGCCGAACTGGTGAATGAAGGCCGCGGCCTTGCCTGTGCCACCCCAGATCGCGACGCGCTTGCCCGATGCCGCGAGGCCAGACAGTTGCTGTGCGATCGTCTCGCGGCTCTCGACCGTGCGCGCGGCAAAGCGCGTCGCGGCTTCGGCTCGCTCGCGCGCGTGCGCCGGCACGCCAAGCTTCACGAGCGCGTAGACGACTTCGCCGTCGTAGCCGTGTTCAAGCACGACGATCTCACCCGCGCGCGACATCAGCGTGCGGAACGATTCCGTCGTGAAATGCGACACATGTTCGTAGAAGAAATCGGCGAGACGGTTCGTTTCGAAGACTCGATCGATGCATGGCACTTCGGCGAACAGCCAGCAATCCTTGCCTTCCGCGCCTTGCGTGGCCGCACCCCACGCGAGCTGCTCGATCAGCTTCGCCGGTTCGGTGAGATGTTCCAGGACGTGACGGATCACGACCGCATCCGGCGCGAACGCGTTCATGTCGACGAGCGGATCGAACAGACGCGCGTGAAACTCGACGCCCTTCCCCGTCTCCGGGCTTGCGTTCGGATCGAAGCCGATAAAGCGACCCGCTTCGCGCGCCTGCGCGAGACCGCGCACGAAGTGTCCTTCGCCACAACCGATCTCGACGACGAGCGGCGCCGCCGGCAGATGATCCAGCAGCACGTCGCGCGTATCGGCGAGGTGGCCCTTCCAGATGCCGCCGCTGTTGAACATGCGGTTCGGGTTGCTTTCATACGGAATCGCGTCGTAGTGGAACTTGTGGTTCCAGACATGCGAGCACGACGGGCATTGCACGAAATCCTGCGCGTGACGCGGCAGGGCGCGTGCGGCCTCGGCCGATGCGGGCCACGCGAGCGTCGCCAGTGTCTGATCGCCTGCCGGAAAGAAGCGCGCCGCGACCGAGTGGGCGCAAACGGGACAGGTCGTCCCCACAAGATCAAGACTCATGATTTCACCAGGTTTTTAAAGTACGCGATCGTTTCTTTCAGACCGTCTTCCAGCCCGACGCCAGGTTGCCAGTCGAGATGCTGGCGTGCCTTCGTGATGTCGGGCCGTCGTTGAATGGGATCGTCCTGCGGCAGCGGACGATACTCGATGCGGCTCTTCGAACCGGTCAGCCGCAGCACCGTTTCCGCGAGATCCCGGATCGTGATTTCAGACGGGTTGCCGATATTGATCGGACCCGCTTCCTCGTCCTGATCCATCATCCGGAGCAGACCTTCGACGAGATCGTCGACATAGCAGAACGAGCGCGTCTGGCTGCCGTCGCCGTACAGCGTGATCGGGTCGCCGCGCAGCGCCTGCATGATGAAGTTCGACACAACCCTTCCGTCATCGGGACGCATACGCGGGCCATACGTGTTGAAAATCCGCACGACGCGGATATCGACGCCGTGCTGGCGGTGGTAATCGAAAAAGAGCGTTTCGGCGCAGCGCTTGCCTTCGTCGTAACAGGCGCGCGGGCCGGTCGGGTTCACGTTGCCCCAGTAGCTCTCCTGCTGCGGATGCTGCTGCGCGTCGCCGTAGACTTCGCTTGTCGAGGCCTGCAGGATGCGCGCGTTGCAGCGCTTCGCGAGCCCGAGCATGTTGATCGCGCCGAGTACGGCCGTCTTCACGGTCGAGACCGGATCGCTCTGGTAGTGCACCGGGCTCGCCGGACACGCCATGTTGAACACGCGGTCCGCTTCCACATAGAGCGGCAGCCATACGTCGTGACGGATCAGCTCGAAGTTCACGCGACCGATCAGATGCTGGATGTTCTGCTTGCTGCCCGTGTGAAAGTTATCGACGCACATCACGTCATAGCCCGACGCGACCAGGCGATCGCACAGATGCGAGCCGACGAAGCCGGCGCCGCCTGTAATCAGGGCGGACTGGTTATTCATTCTGCGACCTCCATGACAGCGGTTAGGTGTTGCGCCCACATGCCATGCAAGGCGGCCTCGAGATTCCGGGCAAAACGCGGCGCATCGCACAGGGGCGACGCAACGGACTGTTCACGCAGGCCCGCACGCAGCGCGCCGAGGCTTTCGGGGTCAGCCGCAAAGGCGATGCCGCGCGCGAGATAATCTTCGTCGCCGGCGGCAATCCATGTTTCGAGACCGGCCGAATGCAAGAAGCTCTCGCAGATGTGCGACAGGAAACGGTCTCCGCGACGGCACAGCACCGGCACGCCCATCCACAGCGCTTCGGCGGTCGTCGTGCCGCCGGGATACGGGAACGGGCTGAGTGCAATATCGACGCGGTTATAGGCGGCCAGATACCCGGCGCGCGGCGACCGACCTTCGAGGATCAGACGCGAAGCATCGATGCGATGCGCAGCGAAACGAAGTAACGTGGTCTCGTGCACGCGCGCGGTGTCGAGCTGCTCGGCCTTGAGGAACAGCCGCGAATGGGGCACCGCATGCAGCAGGCGCGCCCACAGCGCAACAACGTGGTCGGTGATTTTCGTCAACTGGCCAAAACAGCCATAGGTAACGTAGCCGTTCGCCAGCATCGGCAGTGGGCCGACCTTCGCGTCATCTTGCGGCGGCGTGAAGCATAGATAGCTGTCCGGCAGGCGCCACGGCTTTTCGACGAAATGCGATTCTTCTTCGACCGGCAACACGTGACGGTCGCCCAGGACGTAATCGATCGTCTGCAGCCCCGTACTCGCAAAAAAGCCCGGCCAGCTCACCTGCACCGGCGCAGGCTTCCACGCGAACAGCGACAGGCGGTTGTAGATCGTATGACCAGACCCGTCGAGGAGGACGTCGATGCGATCGTTACGGATGCGCTGTGCGGCGGCTTCGTCGCTCATGCCGGCAAGATTCGTCCACGCGCTGAAACGCGGCTTGATACGCGCGGTCAGTTCGTCTTCCAGCGCGCGCGTGGGATACGCGATGAGCTCGATCCGCGACGGATCGAGTTCGGCCACGACACTCTCCAGGAAGTAGCCGACCGGATGCTTCTTCAGATCGCCCGACACGATGCCGACGCGCAGCGGACTTGCCGTGCGCGGCGCGTGCTCGACGAGCCAGTCTTTCCACGATTTTGCCTGCGTGCAGATCTGCCCGGCGAAACGAAGGGCTTCGTCGAGGTATTGCTGCGACGTCGTGCCCGGAAGGTAGTTCAGCGCGAACAGCAGGTTGCTGCGCGGCCCGGCGAAATCCGGGCGCAGCGCGATTGCGCTGCGATACGCTTCGATGGCCGCGTCGAGTTCGCCGAGTTCCATCAGCGTGTTCGCGAGATTGTTGTAGGCCTGCGCGTGCTCCGGCTCCAGATTGATCGCGTGACAGAACGACTGCACCGCCGCTTCGTGTTTCTTCAGCGCTCGCAATGCGTTGCCGAGATTGTTGTGCGCTTCGATGTAATCCGGCTGCATCGCGATGGCCTGGCGAAAGCACTCGGCTGCGGCAGCCGGCCGGTTGTTCCCCTGCATCACGTTGCCGAGGTTGAAGTAGTACAGCGCCAGCGGCTTGCGTGTGATCGCCGCCATGATCAGCTCGGACGCCGTCTCGTACTGACCCTGACGATTCGCGACGAGGCCGAGCAGATGCATCGCGTCGGTGTGCTCCGGATCGAGCGCGAGCACCCGGCGATAGAGTGTCTCCGCTTCGGCCAGACGATCCGCGTGGTAATGCGCGAGCGCCTCGGCGAGTGTGAGTTCGAGCGTCTGCGGTGTCGGCGTGAGTTGCCCTGAAGCGCGTGCGCTTTCGGACACAGACATGCCCTGATTACCGGAGTCGTTCATGGGGCAATGCGTCCCGCGTGATTCGGGACGTTCTCAAGTGAATTTCGATGTGGATTGACGGCGGACGGTGTGCCTGCTGCGGCGAGCGAATGCGCCTGCGCGTCGGCGATGTACTGGCACCACATGCCGCGGAACGCTGCTTCGAGGTTCCGCGCGAAACGCGGCGCATCGCATAGCGGCGAGGCGAGAAGTTGCGGGCGCAGACCGGCTTTCAGGTGCTTCAACTGATCATGAGCGGCGGCAAAGGCGACGGCTTTCGCGACGTAATCGTCATCGTCGGCAGCGATCCAGTCCGGCATGCCGACGGTGTGCAAAATGCTTTCGACGATATGCGGAAGGAATCGGTCACCGCGGCGACAGAGCACCGGGACGCCCATCCATAACGCTTCAGCTGTTGTGGTGCCGCCCGGATAGGGGTACGGACTCAACGCGATGTCGACGCTGTTGTACACGGCCAGATAGTCGGTGTGTGCCGACTGGCTTTGCAGCGTCAACCGTGCGGGGTCGATGCCGTGCGCGGCAAACCGCGCACACGTGGCGTGCTGGACGGACGGATCACCCAGCTGCTTCGTCTTCATCAGCAGGCGCGAACCCGGCACCGCGTGCAGCACACGCGCCCACAGGGCGACGACGTCATCATTGATCTTGACGAGATGGTTGAAGCTGCCGAATGTCACGACGCCATTCGTCGTCATCGGCAGCGGGCCGAGCGCGACTTCCCGCGGTGGCGTGTAGCAGAGAAAGCTGTCCGGAAGCCGCCACGGACGCTCGACGAAATGCGACGCCTCGCGCTCCGGCAACACGTACCGGTCGCCGAGAACATAGTCGATCGCGGCCAGACCCGTCGTCGCGAAGTAGCCCAGCCAGCTCACCTGAATGGGCGCAGGTTTCCACGCAAACACCGGCAGCCTGTTGCGGGTCGTATGCCCCGAAAAGTCGATCAGAATATCGATGCCATCCGCGTGGATCCTGCGCGCGCAGGCTTCATCCGTGAGATCCGCGAGTGAATGCCACGCGCTGAAATAAGGCTTGAGCCGGGCCGTCACCGCGTCTTCTTCCCGCGCGGTCGCGTAGGCGACGAGTTCGAGTTGCGTCGCGTCGAGTTGCGCGACGACGCTTTCGAGGAAAAAGCCGACCGGATGGGTTTTGAGGTCGCCGGAAACAAAACCGACCCTCAGACGCCGCCCGTTTTCGATCGCTGACGGTGCGCGGTGCGTGAACGGCCGTGCGCGTGCGGTCAGGCGCTCGCCAAAACGGCGCGCCTCATCGATCTGCGCCTCGATCGGCACCTGCAACGTGAAATTGAGTTGCAGCAACAGATTGCTGCGCGCCGCATGCAGGTCGGGATCGAGCGCGAACGCGCGACGAAAGCTGTCTGCTGCGGCATCGAGATAGCACTGGTCCCGCAGTACGCTACCCAGGTTATTGTGGATCGTCGCGATATCGGGCTTCAGCGCGAGCGCCTTGCGATAGCAGGCCGTCGCCTCAGCCAGCCGGTTCTGCTTCTCGTAGACGTTGCCAAGGTTGTTGTGTGCTTCGGCGTAGTCCGGTCGAAGACTGAGCGCCTTCGTGTAGCTCTTCAGCGCGGCGTCTTCGTTGCCGTCATCCTTGAATGCGTTGCCGAGGTTGTTCCACGCTTCCACGTAGTCGGGCGCGAGTGCGAGCGCGTTCGCGCAGCTGTCGACGGCGGCGGCGTACTCGCCCGCTTCGCGCAGTGCGTTGCCCAGATTGTTGTGGGCTTCGGCGTAGTCCGGCTTCAGCGCGAGCGCCTCGCGATAGGCCGCGATCGCGTCGGCGTATCTGCGCTGTCGGGTCAGCATGTTGCCGAAGTTGTTGTAGTAGATCGCGTTGGGATGCAGGCGGATCGACTGCTTCACCAGTTCGATGCCAGCGGTGATGTCGCCTGTCTCGCAGACGAGGAGCCCGGCGAAATGCAGCGCATCGGCATGATCCGGCCTGGCCGTCAGGATCCGCTGATAAAGCGCCGACGCCTCAGCGGCGCGTCCCGCGCTGTGGTGAGCCAACGCCGCCTGCAACATGGCATCGACGGAAACGGCTGAAGGCGCATCGGCGATGACAGCCGCCGGGTGACGCGCGTGCTGCGCATCCCGGTCGCGGTTATCGTCGGCACGCTGATCGTCGTCGGCTATTTTCATTGCGCTTTCAAACTGATTGCCGTGATGCATCGACACGCTTTAAGGACCGGTCATCGGGGATGCGCCGGCCACCTGTGTCGCTGCCTTAGTCCTGGTACTTCTGCAGATAGCGCTGGTAACCCTCGCGCCACGTCGGTGTGCCGTACGCGCCGCCACTCTCGTGGACCACGCTGATGGGATACGTCCCCATCGTCAGTCCCTTCAGTTCCGCCTGACGGCAGAAATCCATGTCGTAGAAATGGAACATGAACTGCTCGTCGAAGCGCACGCCGGTGGCATGGAGCCGCTCGCTGTCTGCGATCAGCATCAGTCCGTCGAGCAGCTTGCATTCGCGTTCCGACGGGCCGAATACGCTGATGTTCTCGCACGGAAAACCCTTCCCGTGGCCGACGACGCCGCTCAGGTACTGCCGGTCATCCCACTGGAACTGCGCGTTGACGAACGCCCACGCCGGTTGGTACGGCACGCGGCGCGTATTGCCCGCGAGGCCGGCGATGTCGAATTTCGCCGCGGCTTCGTAAATGCGCTCGACCCAGTAGAAGTCGACCAGCGAAATGTCGTCGTGAATGAAGACGAGGATTGCCGGGTTGTCTTTCGCGTGGTCGATCGCGGAGTTGTAAACGGTCGAGAGGCCGTACGAGTTTTTCTCGTAGAGCAGGAACTCGGGCGGGGTCGCGTGTCGATAGATCGACAGTGAGCGACCGAGGGCCGACTCCGTGGCGAACTGCTCGCGCGAATGCCGTGTGGCGCAGACGAGTCGGATGGGCTTCATGAAATATCGGGATCTGTTCTGGTATTGAGGCAACGCATCGCGGCGGGCGGTCAGAACGCGAACGCGGGCGCCGTTCCTGTCGCGGACAGAAACGCCGTGCGGGCGCCTGCGAGATCGGACTGGAAGCGCGGAGAGTCGAAGAGTTCATGCGCCGGGCGTTCGGTCAGTTCGCCCAGATTGCCGAGCAGCGCGCCGATCGCAGGCGCAGTGCCCGCGTGGCCGGCGTAGAGCGCCTGCAGATGCTGCTTTGCTGTTTCGAGTGCATCGCCTGTCAGATGGCCAGACGCGGCCTCTCCACGCACCAGCATTTCCCATTCGACGATGGCGGCGTTGACGTTCGGGACGGGCAGGCCGAAGGCCGGCGCGGCGTGTTGACGGAAGGCGCTTAGATAGCCGCCGACAGCCACGACCGGCGCGCGTTCGGCCAGATTCAGGTACATCGCGACGTTGGCGAGAAAATGCAACTCGACCGAGCGATAGTCGAACAGCCCGGTCATATCGACGCGTTCGCGGTTCAGCATGATGTTGCTCGGCTCGCCGACGAAGTTGTGCTGACGGGCGATCATCTGTTCAGCGAGAAAGGCGCGGTCGAGGAGCACGCGCTCGCCGTCATTGATCAGCGCGGGCGGGACGTGGATCACCTGATCGTTGCTATCGATGGTCACGCGGCCATGAAACGCCAGCGCCGATTCCGGATGCTCGCGCAACGCGGCGAGCAGCACCTCGACGGAGGCCGGCATCAAAACGTCGTCGTCAAAGAGCCACTTCACATATTTGCCGCTTGCGCGTTGCCACAGTTGCCGGGCGTTGTCCGAATCGTTCTGAAAGGCGTGATGGAAATACCGAACCCGGGCATCGCCGATGCGGTTGACCAGCGCTTCCAGGCTGCCGCCGGGCGTGCTGTCGCCGACGAGGATTTCGACGTCCTCGAAGGTTTGCTGCTGCGCGCTGATCAGCGCGCGCGCAAGGTACTGGGCGTGCTTCGCCGGGATCAGAATGCTGACGGTAGCCATTAAAGCGAATCCTTTCTGTGATTGACCAGCCGCTGACGCGCCTTCCGTATTCGGCGCTGTCGGCGAATATCCGGAGTGGCGCGTGTGGTCGTGGGCGTCGCGGCTTCGTGCGCAACGCGGACTTTCGATGGCTGGATCGTAGCGCCTGGGGAGGCGCTTCAATCAGGGGAACAAGGGCGGGTTTAGGGGCTATTTTCTGGCTGGGGGCGGCGGGGGCGGCGCATGGGTCGCGGCGGGCGGGTCGCGCGGGGAAAGGCGGCTCGCGCCAGACGACAAAAAAGGGCCGAGGCGGAAACGCCGCCGCCTGAGCCCTTGATCGATACTGCAGAATTTCGGCGCGCCCGGCTGGGATCGAACCGGCAACCCCTGCCTTCGGGTTTTGCCGGCGCACCACGATCCCTTATAGATCAATGCCTTGCGCAACTCGCAAACTGCAAAACCAAGGTTAGACAAGGTCAATTAAGGTCGATCCGGGGCACTCAAGCTGCAATTTAGCTGCACACGACAAGCACAAGGCTCACTGCAATCGTGCAGGTGACTTCAACGAACGATCTCGGAGGGCCGCATGTGGGGAATCCGGGCGCGAGCGCGGCAGCGCAGGGGTCACCGATTACTATGACAAAATTCGGTCCCGGTGCGATACAGTGCTGCTGCGAGGACAAAGACCAAACACACTTCCGGGAGGGAAAATGCCCGCATCTGCCACGATTGCCAGTGCAGTTTCCGCAGGCCCTTTTTACCTCAACTGGACATTTTGGAGTTTCGCGGTTGCGCTCGTGGCGCTGGCTTTTTCTGTTGGACCGCTTCTGTGGCGTTTGCTGCGACCGCCTAAGCTAGAACTTGAGTTGCAGGATCGGATCGCCCTTACTCATAAGGTAGGCAATCCGAATCTGCAAGCCCATTTTATTGTCAGAAACGTTGGCGGCAGAGCGGTACGGGTCACTTCCCGAGAATCAGCCCGATTCCCCGACGTTGGAACAATTGTTGACGGCAGCAACCGAGGGCGCCAGAAAGTTGAGGGTCCCTGGGAACGAGCTTGGAATAATTGAAGCACTGGGGAGCGAAGACGGAGCCGTTTGGCTCGACGCCTTCAATCAACTCAACAAGTTGTCCGTTGGCTTGGATACAGCCGTACCCAGCCCGAGCGGTGACATACCGGCTGCAATCGCTGCCGACTCACCGCCGCTTGAACCACCCGGTGTACGCTCGAGATCCCATGGATTGTT